>JAEZJR010000031.1 GCA_023415725.1 Acidobacteriota bacterium | reverse complement strand
GGCGGAGATGTACCAGAGTACATCGCCGAGTTCGTCTTTCAGCTTCGCCCGGGTCTCGTCGGTGAGGACGCCGTTATTGTCCCGCTGGATCTTTTTGACGATGTTAGCCACCTCGCCCGCTTCGCCCGCGAGCCCGAGGGTCGGGTATTCCAGATTGCTCAAACGCCGCGGGTAAAGAGCCGTCTGGCTCGCTTCGGACTGGTATTCTTCAAAGTTCATATGTCTGGTTAGATCTTCCGCCTCATCTTAGCCGCTTCCACCGTGTTCTTCATCAGCATCGCGACCGTTAGCAGGCCGACGCCGCCGGGTACGGGGGTGAAGTAGCCTGCCTTTTCCATCGCTTCCTTCGCGTTCACGTCACCGCAGAGTGTGTAGCCGCGTTTGTCGATGGCGCCTCGGCGTTTATCGCATTCTTCATCAGGGAAAAACGCATCGACGAGTTCCCTGTCCTCCAGATTATTGATCCCGACGTCTATAACGGCGGCGCCTTCCTTTATGTGGTTACCGCGTACGAATCCGGCCTTGCCGATCGCGGCGATCAGGATGTCAGCCTGGGTGGTGATCGACGGCAGGTCAGCCGTGCGGGAATGGCAGATCGTGACGGTGGCGTTTTCCCTCAGAAGGAGCGCGGCCATCGGCTTCCCGACGATGTTGCTGCGGCCGAGGACGACGGCGTGCTTGCCGGCGATATCGATGTTGGATCTTTTCAAAATTTCGATCACGCCCGCCGGAGTGCAGGGCACAAGGCACCTTTGGCCGGAATGAAGCCGCCCGACGTTCATCGGGTGGAACCCGTCGACGTCCTTGTCCGGGTCGATGGCGTTGAGCACTTCGTCGCCGTTGATCTGCCCGGGCAGCGGAAGCTGAACGAGGATACCGTCGACGTCGTCGCGTTCGTTAAGCGAGCGGACGACCCCGAGAAGTTCCTCCTGCGAGGTTTCCGCGGGCAGGTGAGTATGCTCCGATACGATTCCGAGCTCCGCGGAAGTCTTTACTTTATTAGTGACGTAAACGTTGGAAGCCGGGTCCTCACCGACCCGCACCACGGTCAAACCGGGACGAAAACGGTGCGTTTTTTCGAGGTTTTCCACCTCGCGGCGTACTTCTTCCTTGATCGAATCGGCGAACTCTCGCCCGCCCAGGATTTTAGCTGGCATAAGAATGTTTCGATTTTACAGGAACTGCCCGGCGATTGTCAGTTTGGTAGGGCATAACGCCGAGAAGAGCCCGCAAAAACGCGATCTGCGTAACGTCTGCGTAAGGGATCGCAAGTTTTCGGCAATCACATTAAAGGACATCGGAGAATTTAAGTTGTACACGCTAATGAAGAAATTCAAGGCCGCTCTCACAGCCGCACTGTTCGCGATATTCCTGTCGATGACCGTGTCGGCCGCCTGCGATGAGTCCCAAAAGAACGAGTTCGCATTGTTCAACCCGGCGAAAGGCGTGTGGTTCACGAACTCCGCCGATGGGTGTGCGTTCACGGCCGTAAAATGGGGCCTCGCAACGGATAAACTCGTCCCCGCCGATTACGACGGTGACGGCGAACTCGATGCGGCGGTTTACCGCCCAGAAAACGGCACTTGGTACATCCGCCGAAGCAGCGATTCGAAGGCCGAGATCCTCGTGCTTGAGGGCAATAAGCTTCCCGGTGACGTTCCGGTGCCCGCGGATTACGACGGCGACCGCATCGCAGACATCGCTGTTTGGCGTGCAGCGACGGGCGAATGGATTGTTCGGAATTCTTCCAGGGCCAAAAACCGGATCGCGGTCAATCTCGGCGTGTCGGGTGATATCCCGGTGCCTGCCGATTACGACGGGGACGGTAAGGCCGACAACGCAGTTTTCCGCCCCAGCGAGAATCGCTGGATCATCCAGCAGAGCTCCGACAACCGTATCCGGATGGAAGTTTTCGGTACCGCGGGCGAGGACACGCTCGTACCGGCCGACTACACCGGCGACGGAAAGGCCGACATCGCGGTCTATTCCGCCGGCAAGTGGAACGTGATCAACAGCGAAACGGGCGAGAAGGAATCGTTCGAATTCGGTTTCAAGGACGACATCGCTGCCCCGGCCGATTACGACTGCGACGGCATCGTGGACTTCGCTGTTTATCGCAAAGGAACCTGGTACATACACGAAAGCGGCAAGCCGAAATTCCGGCAGTTCGATTTTGGCAGCGAGAACGACGTCCCGCTGGCAGCGGCGGCTACCCGAAAGAGTTAGTCAAAAAGTTTTCACCCTAAACTGGCTCGTAAAGAGCGATTTCCCCCTCGGAGAAGTTCATGTTTGAACTTCTCCTTTTTGCGCTTATGCTTAAGTCGGAGCCCATGCGTTATGCCCCGCCTTTTGTTGTTCTTACTGCTTTTCAGTGCCGTCGCACATGCGCAGTCGCCGGATCTTCACTCGCGGATCATGCGGTTGATCGAATCGCGTGACTATACCGGCGCGATAGCGGAACTGCGGGGCCTCTCCGAGAGCAATACCAAGCTTTACACGGAGAAAAATTACGCTTATCTGCTGGCGAGGATCTGCGAACGGACGGGCGACCTGCAATGTGCCGCCGCGTCGTATGCGGCGATAGCGGCGCGGGAAACGTCGCTTCGGCCTTACGCCCTTTGGCATCTCGCGCACATCTCCGCTACTACCGGAAACCTGATCGGCGAACGCCTATACCTGATGCGTCTCCTGGCCGAATATCCCGATTCGCTTCAGGCCGACGCCGCCGAGCACAGGCTGGCCCGCAGTTGGTACGATTCGGGCAACTACGCAATGGCTATCACGCAGTTGACCCGCGGCGACGGCGGCAAAGGTCAGCTGGACCGGGGGGAACAGCTGCTGCTGGCGAAAGCGTATCTATACAACAAAGACGCGGCCGCGGCCCGAAACATTTTCGCCGGGTCGATCAATTCCGGAGCGAACCCGGCCCAGCCCGACGACTACGCGTTAGAGGCCGCGCGGGGGCTGGACGTGCTGGATGTCGGTGCCGCCAGGTTCGGGAAAGCGGTCGGCGAACTTTCAGACTACGACCATCTGCGCCGCGCGCAGGTTTATCAGTTCAACCGCGATTTCGCCGACGCCCGACTGCATTACGCCGCGATAATCGAGCGACATCCGGAAAGCGGGATCGTCCCCGATGCCATCTACCAGATCGGGCGGGGATACGCGCAGTCTTCCGATTTCGTGGAAGCGGTCAAATGGTATGAACGCGCCCTCGAACAGTTCCCCGAGCATCCGGTTGCAAAGGACGCGTTGCTGCAACTCGCGTCCGCCTACGCCCGCCTCAACCGTCACCGCGAGGCCATCGCCCGCTACGAGCGGTACATCGAGAAATATCCCGACGACGACCGGGTCGACCGCGCCTACCTGAACATCATCGACGTGCTTCGTGACTCCGGATCGGAAACCGAAGCTCTGGCGTGGACGTCAAAGACCGAAGATGCTTTCCGCGGCAAAACAGCCGAGGCTCTGGCGGTGTTCGCACGTGTCCGGATCCGCCTGGCACGCGGCAGTTGGGAAGATGCACTGGTTGACCTGAACAAACTCGACTCGACGAGTGACCTCGGCGGCACGAACATTCCCGGCGGCACGACGAAGGACGAGGTCGGCTTTCTTCGCGGATACGTGCTCGAGCAATTGCGGCGTTACCCGGAAGCGATCAACGCGTATCTCTCGATCCCGGACGGGCGCGACAGATATTACGGCTGGCGGGCGACCGACCGGCTGAAAGCGATGGGCTCCAATCCGGGATCGAGGCCTGCGATCGAGGCAAGCCTCGACGCACTCGCACAGGCGAGTCCCAAGTCGCCGGACGAGCGTCGAAGGGTGCTGCAGTCGATGATCCGGCTTACGCCTGAGGGCAATCCGAGATCTGAGCTTTTGAATGAACTGCGGAAAAACTATTCGACAGTGCCCGGCTACGGAATCCCGTTGCAGTTCACCGTTTCCGGATCGCGCCCGACGGAGCCTGCATCTGCTAAACAAAGTCCGAACTCCGCGGGTGAAACACTCGCCTTCCTTGGCTTATACGACGAGGCCGCGCCCGAGATAGAGGCCGCTTTGGCGAACAGCAAGGTCGCCGACACGGAACAAGCTATCGCCAGCGCTTACCTCAAGGGCGGCCGGGGTGACCGGGCCGCTGTTTTCATCGAAAAGCGGGTCAAGCTGCCAGCCGACTACCAAGTCGAACTGCTGGCTGAGCAGGTCGCTGCGATGCTATATCCCACTCCATATAAGGACGAACTCTTAAAACAGCAAGGTGCGGATCCCCGGTTCCTTCTCGCGATAATGCGGCAGGAATCCCGCTTCCGCCCGAACGCGAAGTCCAACGCCGCGGCCCGCGGGCTTATGCAGTTCATATCCGCAACGGCGAACCGAATAGCTACCGATCTCGGCCGGACGAACTTTGACCAGGATGAGCTTCTTTATCCACCGACAGCGATCACATTCGGCTCCAAGTATGTCGGCGACCTTTTCGCTCTCTTCCCGGAACAGCCGGCAGCGGTCGCGGCGAGCTATAACGGCGGCGAGGATAACATGAAACGATGGCTGGCCCGCTCGCATTCGAACGAGGCGGATCGATACGTCCCGGAGATCGCTTTCGCCCAGAGTAAGGACTACGTTCATCGCGTGATCGCGAACTACCGGATGTACACCTTGCTTTATGACGAGAGGCTGAATCGAAAATAAGATCTGCTTAATGCGGCCGGTTTTGTTTATTAGCGGTATTGCGAGAAGATTTAGGGTTATGCGTCACCTTATTTTGTTGGTCATATCCGCGATCCTTTTCACCGCGTGCGGCGGTAACAATGAACAAGTCTCTAACTCGACGAACGCGAAACGCTACGACATGCGCGGCAAGGTCGTTTCCACCGACCGCATAAACAAGCGCGTTCGCATCGATCACGAAGAGATACCCGGCTTCATGGATGCGATGACGATGGAATTCCCCGTTCGCGAGGATTGGGTCTGGAACGAGTTGGTACCCGGTGCCGAGATCCGCGCAGACCTGGTCGTCGACAGCTCTGCCAAAGATCCTTATTGGCTCGAGAACATCGCCATCGTTGGGGCTCCGATCCCCGGCCAGGAGGCCCCGCCCGAGAAAACTCCGGATCAGGTCGGCAAGACTGTCCCGGATATATCGCTCACCAATCAGGACGGAAAGAAATTCACCTTCAGCGATTATCGCGGGAAAGCCCTCGGCGTAACGTTCATTTACCGCGAATGCCCTCTCCCGGAATTCTGTATAAAGATGTCGAAGCAGTTTTCCGACATGGCGAAGCAGATCGCGGCCGACCCGGAGGCCAAGGACAAGATCCGGCTGCTTTCGATCTCGTTCGACCCGGAACGCGATACGCCCGAAAAACTGAAGCAATACGGCCTCGGCTATCTTGGGCCGGACGCCAAGGACAATTTCACAGTCTGGCAACTCGCCGTCGGCACCGACAAGGAAGTTCGCGCTGTCGCCGACTTTTTCGGCTTGCTCTACGAGAAGGACGCCAACGACAAGAGTCAATTCAACCACTCCCTCGTGACGGCAGTGATCTCGCCGGACGGTAAAGTTGAGAAGATATTCTCGGGCGGGAGATGGACAACGGAGCAACTCTTGAACGAGTTGAAAGCGGCCGCTAAGTGAGAGTTCCTATTGATTATTTGACTGATCTTGGATTACGCTCTCGCTATGAACTCGCACCTTTCCGAACTAACCGAACAGGCGCTTGCCCTACCACTTGATGAAAGAGCAGCACTCGCCGACCGGTTGATCTCGAGTTTTGACAACGACCCCGAAGAGATCGAAAAGGCATGGTCGGTAGAAGCATTGCGGCGCCTGGCCCAGATCGAATCCGGTGAAGTTGAGTTGGTCGATCACGAACGAGTTATGGCGGAGATCGGGGAAGTTCTTCGCTGAATGAGAGTTCGTTTTCACCCCGACGCAAGGCGGGAATACGTCGGCTCGATCAAGCATTACGAAAGTGTTGAAACAGGCCTTGGCAAGCGGCTGGTTGATTCGATCGAAGCCGGAATTGAAAGTATCGTTAGTCACCCGGAGGCTTGGCCGCAACTCACCGGACCGGTCCGGAAGCGCGTTGTGGCAGTTTTTCCATATTCCATTCTCTATGTACCGAGCGACAATGAAATTTACATGGTCGCCATCATGCACCAGAGCCGCCACCCAAAATATTGGACTTCGAGGATTCCCTAAAAAACCTTGGTACCGGAAACAAAAGTTGCCTTTACGTCACGCCCGCTCGAAGAGAACACCAAAACGGCGTAAATATCATTAACGGGTTGTTGGCTAACATGGCTTAGCGAAACGACTGCGATGTCGGCTTGTTTCCCGGGTTCGAGCGAGCCGATCTCGGCTTCCATGCCCAGAGCTTTTGCCCCTCCGATGGTTGCAGCGTCGAGTACTTCCTTAGCGGTGATGAAGCGATCGCGGTCGGGCCGGTTGCGCGCGGCGAGGGCGGCGAAACGGGCTTCTTCGAGCAAGTCGCAGAGATTGTTGCTCGCCACGGAATCACTTCCGAGGCCTACATTTATTCCTGCATCGAGCATCTTTTCGAAAGGCGCGTAACCATGGCCGAATTTGGCATTCGATTTCGGGCAGTGGGCAATAGAAGCCCCGTACGATGCGATCCGTGCAAGCTCTCGCTCTGACGCCATTACGCAATGCGCCAGCAGCGGCCGCGTCGAAAGAACTCCCAAGCGCTCCAGGTATTCAACCGGCGTGCAGCACGGGCTCTCCCATTCCAGTTCCATCCGGTCGAAAAACTCCGCGAAGAACCCGTCCCCTTTCGTCAACAGGCTCATCTCCTCGACGGATTCAGCTGCGTGGATCGCGAGCGGGACCCGGTTGATGATCGCGTATTGGGCGATCAACTCGAAGAGACGCGAGCCGACCGTGTAGGGCGAATGCGGCGACAACCCGACGCGGACGAGATCGGTTTCCTCTTTCTTTAGCTCTTCGAACTTCTCGCCAAGTTTCCTGAAATCTTCGTCGGCAGTGCGGTTGTCGGGCGAGAATTCCGTTTCCTGAAAGACGATCCCGCGCAAGCCCGTCGCCTTTAGCGCTGCGACCCCGGCGTGTCCCAGGCGTCCAATATCGCCAAAACACGTCACACCGGCAGCGGCACCTTCCCTCGCCCCCGCGGTCGCAGCTTGAATGATATCGTCGTCCGTCATCGCGGACCGAAGCTCATTTATCCGCAGCAGCCACGATCTGAAATCGTGCTCGACGTCGTCGAGTGCCCCGCGCATCGCGGTCAGTTCGAGGTGGGAATGGCAGTTCACGAAGCCGGGCACTATCGCGGCCTCGCCGAAGTCCTCAACTTCCGCCTCAGGGTATTGAGCGGCCATCTGATCCCTCGTACCCAAGGCCAATATCCGACCGCTGTCGATAGCGACGGCTCCTCCGGTGATCGGTTCGGAAGTGATCGGCAAAACGTGATCGGCTGTGATGACCTTCATGAAATAACTTAGAGAAGAATATACCTACCGCGGGCGTGAGGCTGCTCGATACCGATCAAGTATCGATGTGACATAGGCCTTGGTAGATGGGATGGCGATGCGGTCGATGAAATCCGCTTCAGGTATGGTCGCCGCATCCGTCCCGCGGGTCCATTCTTCGACGCGGCTCGGGCCGGCGTTGTAGGCGGCGAGGGTCATTGCCGTTTCCGCGGGCCGGTTCCGGTAGCGTTCGCGAAGTTTCTCGAGGTACCAACACCCCACGCGGATGTTGCGTTCCGGGTCGCTGAGCAAAATGATGACGTTCTCGTTGGCCTGCCGCTCGAGTTCGCTCAAGCCGGTCTGCTTCGCCCAATCGCGTGCGACCAGCGGCGTCACCTGCATCAGCCCGACCTCCTCCGCGTCCCCAAGCACGCCCGGTCGGAAGTAGGTTTCCTCGTAGATAACACTCCAGACCAGTTTTTCGTCCAGGCGATAAACGCGAGCGTGCCTCGCGATCAGGTCGTCGTAGCGGTGCTCCCAGTAATCCTTGAAAAACACGAACCCCGACGCCGTGACCACGGCCAGAATGAAAAGGCATGAGACGAGATAGCGGGTCATTTGGGGTGAAGCTCGCGAAAGTTCTTAATTCGTTGAGATCCGGTTTGGGGCCTAACTTCGCCTTAACTTACTTTCCGCGAGACTGCGGTCGCTTTGCCTGGCCGCTGCGTACGGGGCCTTCCTCTTCCGGCTCCACGACCGAATAACGTACGCTAGTTGTACCGCAGACGGCCCCGGAACGAACCGTCTCGACGAAAAGGTCAACATCGAAATCGGCCTCCCGGGCCATCTCCTCGCGGATGGCCAGCAAGATCTCCTGAAACTTGGAACGCGGGTACATCGTCGAATTCAGGTGCAAAAGCGCCTTAATTCAACTATGCACCAAAAACTCCGGCGTGACTATTTGCGGCGAAAAGAATCCGGCGGCCGTATTGAACATCCGTATCCGGGCCTGCTTGCGAACGTTTGCGAGATGGCCGAAGTTCCACGTCACCAAGTAATCGATCTTGTGGATCGACGCCATAGCGACGTGCACGGCGTCGGCCATGAACTTGCGGTGGAATATCCCGCGCGAGATGTACCCCTCGGCAAGTATCGCGGCTTCGTCCACGAGTTCGAGGTCGTGCAGGCCGTTGAGCAGTTTGAGATAGCTGGAGCGATGAGGTTCCTCGATGCGTTCCAGTTCGCGGCGGACGAGCATCGACGTGCACGGGCGGTATTCGGAGAGCTCCCGCTCGAACCAGCGGATCGTGAGGTCGCGGCGGAACGGGTCACCGTTATCGAGGTAGGCCCCGATGACAGACGTTTCGAGGTAAAGGCTAAGTTTCATCCCTTACCTCGATTCTATCATTTCTTCATTGCCTCATTGATCGACACGAAGGTCACCTTCGAGTTCTTGAAATCGAAGGTCATTCGGTAATTGCGGAGGAAGTTGCCGCCGAGTATGCCGGCCTGCTCGAACCCCGATGCTTCGTTGATGAGGTCCAGGTCGAGGGCGATCGCCGTTATTCCTGCGCTTGAGTGCGAGCCAAAACTGATCTTCGGGAGCAGGAACGACGGGACGTCCTCGGCGACTCCGGCGGACCCGACCACGCGCATCTTCTCGTTCCTAGCGTGAGGGGCCAGGGCCTCAAGCGCCGCGATGTCGTCCGAGATGACGGAAACACTGGCGCCGGTGTCGACTATGAAGTTCAGCGGCGACTCTATCCCCTCCACCTGTACTTCCCCACTCAGGAAGCCGCTGGAGGTCAGCCGAAGCGGCAGTGAAACGCCGCCCGGCAGTTCCGCCGCTGCGGCGGCCGTATCGTTTCTACGCTGAAGGGCGAACGAGAGGTCGCCGTAATCGACCGTCGTAAGGAACTTGGAGATCAGCGAAAGACCGATGTAACCGTCGACGCCCGGGCTGTGGAATTTGCGAATGTATACCGGGACGTTCCGTACGATCACGTCGCCGATGCTCATCTCCCGGGCGAATCCGTAAACGATCTGGAACTTGCCGTCCCCGCCGATCCCTTTTGCGAAGCCGCCTTTCGCGACGGGCTTCATCTTCAACGCTTGTGCTGTTTCGTCAGAGATAACGGATATCCCGGAACCAGTGTCCAGAACGAAACGGAACTCTTCCGGACGGCCGTTGATCCGCATTTTGATGTAGGGGCGGTTCCCCTCAAGTTCGAACTGGACCTTGGTAGTTTCGGCGCCGGCGGTGTCGTACAGCAAGGTCTTGCCACCGAGGTAGCGGAGGAACGCGATCAGGCCTTTTATCCTATCGCGCCGCTCGTCGTCGGAGTTCCTCGCGATCTTCAGGAAATCTTCATAGGCCTGGGCCGCCTCGGCGTATTTTTCCGCGCGGGAGGAAACCTGGGCAAGGGCGTAAAGGTAGTCCGGCTCAAGCGGATCGCGGTAGACCGCTTCCTGAAGGTTGGCGAGGCTCTCCGAAAGATCGTTCTCGTAGAAATCGACCATCCCCAGCCCCGCCCAGGCGAGACTCTCTGAGCGGTCGATCTTTATTGCGCTGACGAAAAAGATCCGTGCCTCCTTGAATCGCCCCGCGCTCAGCATGGTCGCCCCCAGCACCGCGAACGCGTATGAGTTTTTGGGTTCGTCTTTCGCGACCGCGTAAGCAAGCTCGTAGGCTTCCGTTAATCGGCGCGTCTTCACGTAAACGAATGCGAGTTTGAGCTTTGCGGGGCTGTATTTCGGGTTGGCAGTTACGGCGGTACGGAGCAATTGTTCCGCTTCGTCCAGTTTTCCGCGTCGGATAGCGCGCTCGGCTTGTCTTACGAGTTTCTTCGGATCGTCCGGACTGGCCTTTTGGATGTCGGCCAGGGCGAAAACAGGCAAGACGACGAACGCGATAAGGAATGCGATGAAAAGTGACTCAAAACAGCGACCGGTCAATTTGCCGCCTAAAAAAACCGCTTTCGAACGCATAATCCGCCTCCGCCCACGAAATTTAAAGTCACTTTAGGATCTCGCCTGTCTTCATAGACCAGAGCACGAGATCCATTTCGTCAAAATCGATTCCAATAGCCTCAGTGAGGGTTTTTAGCCTATTTTCAACGCTTAGATACTTCGACCTCGTATTTGGTGGCTTTGGGTCGTCAATTATTTTCAACTCGGCGAGGCACCGCAAAACATGCTTGTCCAGGATCGCGTACCCCTTATAGCCGATGTTGCGAAGAAAATGGCTCGCCTCCTTGTAGCCGAGCCCCTTTATCCCCTTCTCCCGAACCAGCCAGTCGCGCCGCTCGAGATGGCAATCGAAAGCCTCAAGTTTCGCCTTGATCTCGAAATTAATGGTCTTTTCGAGGAATTCCCTCGATTCTACTATGTAGCGCGACCTTGCGTTGGGGTAGCGATGCACACCCGAAAGCGAATCGCGGAGCGTTTCCCAACTCCCCTGAAGCAGATGGGGCCGGACCGCCTCGATCGACCTTAAACCCATCCGGGCGGAGCACCCGCCCGTGAAGAAGCAAAACACCATCTCCTCCCAAATCTCGGGGTCGCCTCCGTGCGTCTTGATCCTTTCAAACTCTGCGAGCCTTTTCCTGATCTCGGCGGATCGCTCGCGGTGCACCTGCTTGATCTTCTCTATGGTTACCGGTTCCGGCTGTTTTTTCACGCTTGTATGGTGGGTCAATTTTAGGTTTGGCGGTTCAAGGGTGTCAACAATATTCAGGAACCCGGAAATTGTCCGGAGCGTTACAGATATTGATAAGGCGTTCGGATACGCTACATTAGCCGGTCTTTACAATTTATTGCATCGAAGTCCGGGGAAAATTCATCTTAGAAGCGTCCCTATTATGGTTCACCCGAGCTAAAAACGGGATTGAAAACACGGTTGAAGGATATGTTATACTCGTTTTCGGCTTCTTCCGACGTCGTCAAGACGATTCTTCAGCCGCCCGGACTGAGAATTAAGCAATCGATGTTAAATCTTCGCCGAATTGGAACCGTTTGGTTAGGTATCGCCGTCGTTTTCGGCGGGGC
>JAEZJR010000351.1 GCA_023415725.1 Acidobacteriota bacterium | reverse complement strand
GGAGCCGTATCGCCATAAGTGACCGTGTGGCTCGAAGCCGTAACAATCAGGGCTGCCTTTTCAGCGCTGGTGCTGCTGGTGACTTCAGGGGCGGCACTGTAGTTGTTATTGCCGGCCTGGTTGTACTTGACAGTGCAGGTACCTGTGCCGCTGGTCATGGTGATCTCGGCGGTACCGTTGCCGCCGCCCGTGCATACTCCGGAAGCAGTGATCACAACCGAATTAGTTGAATTGCCGCCCGTTGCGGTAACAGTGAACTTGCTGCCGTAGGCCGCTGTAGCCGGAGCTGCCGCCGTGACGTTGATCGCCTGTGTTGCCTGGGCGATCTTGTTCGTGATCGCGGTCGCGGCGATGTTGTTGTAGTTGGCAGTACCGGTGAACGTCCAAGTATCGTTGTACGTGCCGGCATCGGTGTGTGTTGTGCCGTTCAGATCGACGGTGCCGACCGTAGCTCCAGCTTCACTGTTTACGCCGGTGATTGTAGCGGTTGCGGTGTGGGGCTGGCCGTCGTACGTAACGTCGTAAGGCGTGACGACGACGGTGGCGTTGGCTTTGTTGATTGTGAAACTTTGCGAAACGTCCGCGGCAGCGTTGTAAGCTGCATTGCCCGCTTGTGAGGCGGTGATCGTGCATGATCCCGCGCCGGTGATATGGACGGTTGTGCCGGTTACATTGCAGTTGCCGCTGGCGGCGAAGCTGACGGTCAGACCAGAAGTTGCGGTGGCAGAAACCGTGAAGTCGGCCGCTCCGTAGGTCTTGTTAGCTAAGGCACCAAACGTAACGGTTTGGGCAAGCTTGCCCGCATTGAAGTTAACTTCTATCTGTCTAGTCGGGTTTTGGTCGGCTAGGCAAATTGACGTCGAAGTATTTGGAGGGCTAGGTACGCCGCCGGTCCAGTTAACGAACGTGAAACCAGACAGGGCAAGAGAGGTCAGTCGGACAGATTGTCCGGAAGAAGTCCCGAGGGGAACAGGTGTCCCATTTCCGTTAGTTGCAGCCGAAATTGTTCCAGACGCTACCGGAGTACCTGCGCAAGTAGCGTTGGCGAATCGAGCCCAAGCTACGTCGGAAGGGGTACTTCCCGTGCCAACGGTTTTCACATTTATTCCACCGTCAGTAAACGTCGTTTGGGCGTTGGTGCCGGAGGTGGCACCGCGGGCGTTTAGGATGAATTTCAGGTTGAGGTCGTGGTCTTCGACCTGGTAGCTGATGGTGAAGTTGCCGGTGGCGTCGGAGGTGGTGGTTAGTTTGCGTTCGATGTGGTCGGTGGACGGCTTGGGGTCTTCGTGGATGACGATGTTGATCGTTTCGTTGGGGCCGAAGCCGGTGCCGGTGATGGTGGCGGTTTCGCCGGGGGCGTAGTCGAGTTTGTCGGTGGTGACGGTGGCGTTGGACGACGCGATCGAGGTGATCGCGGTGCCGCCGTTGGAGCCGCCGATGATGAGCGCCTGCGAGCCGAGTTCGACGATCGCGGCACCGGTGCGGTCGAACGGTGCGCCGAAGATGTTCGCCCCGAAGAGTGCGGCGCGCGTCTGCGACGATTTAACGCCGGTCTGCAGCGAGACGCAGTAGTCGGTCGAGGGGATCACGTGGGCGTAGGCACCGATCGTGTCGATCGCGGGGTCGTAGACCTCCATGGAGCCGTCGCCGTTGCCGCCGATGATCTGCACCTTGCCGTCGGGCAGCGTGCGGAGGAGTGCGCCCGAGCGGGCCAGCGTCATGGTGTTGCCGGTCGCGGTGAACGAGGAGCCATCGAAGATCTCTGCGGTGTTGAGGCCGTCGCCGCCGACGACGAGCACGCGGCCGTCGTTCATCAGGACGGACGAATGGCCGGAGCGGGGCGTCGACATGTTGCTCGGCGTGTGCTGGCTCGTGCCCGCCGCGACGTCGAGGACCTCAGCGGTGCCCGTGGAGTCGCCGCCGATGAACAGGACGTTGTTGGTGCCGGAGAAGTAGACCGCGGTGTGGCCGGAGCGTGCCGAAGCCATGTTCGGGCCGGGGGAGACGCTGCCCGCCGCGTCGATGAAGAATGTGGAACTCACCGGAACGCCCGATTCGCTGCCGCCCGCGATCAGCACCCGGCCGTCGGCGAGGCGTGTCGCCGTGTGGCCCGTGCGCGCGGCGATGCCGTTGAGCGCTACCGGCGTTGAGGTGCCCGCCGCGACGTCCACGAACTCAGCTGTAGCTTCGGTCGAACCGGCGGCGTCTCCGCCGAAAACGAGAACGCGGCCGTCTGCGAGGACGGTCGCGGTGTGTCCCTGACGTGCTACGTTGAGCGAAACGGGGGTCTGGGCAAAAACGTTGTTCGAGCTAAAAGCCAGGATCGCCAATGCGATCAGTACGACGAGGCGTCCGATGGCGTTGCCGGGGGATATACTTCGAGTTTTCATTCTTCTCCGAATACCTAAATTAGGGTTTTGTTAAAAAGGGCTTTGGTGATAGCCGGGTTAATTGCAGCCGGGCCGGCGGGGTGAACAAACGCCTGGCCCGGCAGTGCCGCGGACAGCTGTGCGGCGGATCTTCGTCCTTATGGAGCCCGGGATTCGCGTTCGGAGGGGGCGGGTTCCGACGTGCGGATACGAAAGCTCGGGGCTTTTTTCAGTATCGACTGATAAATAACTAAGGGCGATGAAGTTTCAATTTAATTTTTTGTAAAGGCGAACACATCGGAGGTAGGTACTTTTTTTGATGGGAGGAGAGTACTGTTTTTGAGGGCTGGGCGTAGGAAGAAAGTACTAGATGGTCGAAGAGCAATAGGGCTACAGCCTGTTGTAAGCGGGGACGGGCGGGAAAGGGTGTTCTACGTGTTGAGGCCGTGTTTTAGGGCGTATTTGAGGAGTTGGACGCGGTTGGCGACCTCCAGTTTGTGGTAGATGGTCGTGAGGTGGTTCTTCAGCGTTGATGTGCTGATAAAGAGGCGGTCGGCGATCTCATCGTTGGTGGACGATTCGAAATTTACGAGTGCGGCGATGATCTCGCGTTCGCGGGGGGTGAGCGAAGCGATCTTTTGCTTTTCGGCGTCGAAGGCGAGCGGGGCGTTTCGCTGTTTGCTGAGTTGGTCGAAGATGCTGGACAGCGTGGCATTGGAGGCCCAGATCTCGCCGGCGTGAACGCGTTCGATGGCGCGGAGGATCACCTTGGCGGATTCGGTCTTGATGATCACGCCACGGGCCCCTTTGAGGATCGCTTCGTTATGCAGGGCCGTCTCTTGAGTCCCGGTCAGGAAGAGCACCCTTGCATCACAAACATTCTGCAATTTCGGTAACAGATCAAGCCCGCTGGTGCCGCCGAGATCCATGTCGAGCAGGATCACATCGGGGCATTCGCTCTCGGCGGCGGTGATAGCTTCTTCGGCGGTGCCGGCCGCGGCGACGACCTCCATGAGTGGCAGCTGGGTTTCGATGACCATGGTCATCGCGTCGACGAAGCTTTTATGGTCGTCGATGAGGAGGATGCGGATCGGGGTGTTGCTGGGCACGTGGGTGGTCCTCGGTTTATCTCAAAGTCTACAACGGAATCTCGACGGAGATCCTGGTGATCTCTGCGTTGCGGTGCACTTCGGCCCGGCCTCCGAGCGACGCGGTGCGCTCGGTGATCGACTTCGGCACGAACCCATCAGCGGGAGCGGCACCGTCCGCTTCGTTCTCGATCTCGACGCGGAGCGCGATGTCATGATCTCGAGCGATGCGGACAACGGCGCTCTTCGAATCGGTGTGGCGACGGATGTTGCTGAGCCCCTCGACGATGATCTGGAACACCTCCGCCCCAAGCCGGTCGTTGATCTGCAGGTGATCGTCCGCCTCCAGGTCGATCGCGATGCCGTAGAATTCACGGTATTTCGCGGCCTGCTGGCGAAGGGCGGTGACGAGGATCCCGCCGACCTGCTCGTCGGAACCGCCTTTGAGGCTGCGGACGAACCCGCGTATCTCGGCGATGCTGGTGTCGGCTAGATCAATGAGCTTGCGGATATCGTCACCGACCGGTTGGCCGCCGTCGTGCTTGAGCTCCAGGGCCTCGAGGGCAAGCTTCAGGCCGATGTAGGGCTGCACGGTGGTGTCGTGCAGGTCGCGCGATAACTTTTGCCGCTGCTGCCCGGCGGCTTGGGAGGCGAGGCGGTCGAGGAGCTGGGTGTTCTCTATGTTGGGGAGCACCTGGTTGACGAGATGGTAAAGAAATTCGAGGTCTGTACGGTCGAATGCGGGCCTCTGCGACGCAATACAAAGCACGCCGAACAGGCTGCCGTGACGCCGAAGCGGCAGCGAGATGAACCCCTTCGCCTTTAGAGCGCGAACGATCGGGCGGCAATCCACCTTTTCCTGGTGGAGCTCCTCAAGCGTCGCGGGGTCGGCGATGTGGCATTCCTCGCGGAGCCCCCGCACTTCCTCCGCGAATACGATCGCGTATTCCGTATTCAGGTGCGCGGCGGCGTTCTCTATCTGGGGGGCGCCCGGGGCCTGCGAGACCCAGAGAGTTTTGCCGGCCGGAGTCGGGTTCTCGATCTTCAGGACGCACAGGTCCGCGTTGAAATGGGTGCGGAGCTTTTCGGTGAGTGACTGCAGCGTCTGATCGATCCCGAAGCGCGGATTCGAGGAGCGGCTGACCTCGCGGAACAGCGCGAGCCGCCGGCGGTAAAGCACCTCGCGACCGCCCCATGAGGCCGTCATGAACCCGAATACGAGCAGGTAGATCGGCCTGATCAAAAAGCGATTGAGTTCTGGTTCGGTCCCTGGCACCTGATAGAAAAAGTAAGCGGCCAGGACGAACAGGATGGTGCAGGTGCCTGTCACGCGCATCCCCTCCCCGAAGCCCCAACGGAAGGAGGCGACCATGATCGGGAAGAGGAAAAAGAAGAAGAATATGCTGCTGGGGCCGTTGCTCAGGCCGGTCAGAACCACAAGCCAAGTGACGTCAAGCCAGTGCGTCCACCTGAGCGGGATCGGTGGACGCTCCAGTTTAGCGATAACGAAAAGGAAAATGCTGTAAACGACGTAAGCCGCCAGCAAGCCGTAAGTGATCTCTACGAAGCGCTGCGGTTCGGTGGGGTCGATGATCGTAACGGACAGGGCCACGAAGGCCAGCAGGATGCGGAGCAGAGCGACAGTGCTCCGGTCGACAGCTTCCGCCTGGGGGACATCACCTTTGGTTTCGACAAAGGGGGAGCCCATACTCCTTTGCCTGGACAGAAAACCTGGAAAATACTTCATCAAGAGGCGTCAGAACCAATCGATACGGTACGCCGAGACCGTTTTCCATTTCGGGCACGAGACCCATTACGGTTTCGACGGCGTGCAGGCCGCATCGTTACATTAACTGCTTCTCTTTCCACAGGGTGGACGTGCTCGAAAGCTCGCGGCGCTCCAGCAGCCTGGTGAGAGCGAAGGGAGGGCCGTTAAACTCAGACCTAATTTGTGCGGGGACCAGCCTTTTTTTAAAAAATGCCGAAAAATACAGTCCTACGTTAATTATTGAGCTTTGACCCCCGAATCTTACGGGCTTTCTCCAAAAAGAGCAAGAAAAAAGTGATAGTTGTATTAGTAACGGTTATGGAGGGTATGTTTGGGGTTCAATCGCGGTTGTTTTGAGGGCGGGCGGCAGCCCGGATCCACTCGACGGCCTCTTCCATGTCGTAAAATACGTCCGTAACGCCGCAGCCGTGCGAGTAGGCGATGAACTGTTTCGTGATGCCATACTGAACGGGAGCCGCGACCACGACGGCTGAGAACCAGCGGCGTCGGCCAAGGCGGGGCTCGATCACATCGATCACCAAGCTCGAGATCTCATCGCCGTGCACCAGCAAGCGGCATTCGCGCAGGTCGGCGATGATCGTTAGCGTATCGGGTAGGTCGGGATCATTGAGCAACTCACTCCAATGCTCCTCGAAATCTTGAAAGGTGACGTCGCCTGTGAACCGGCGGAGGATGACCCCGGAGTCGGGGTCGATACGGTACTGGATCGGCATGGTGAATCAATAATGAATTACCACCTGATGCGGGGACGGCGGAAAATCAAGGTTTGGTGAAATTTTAGCCCGCCAGGTTGTCCGCCGGCCAGCGGCGGTTGATCAGAGAGGCAGAAAAAGCGGCGCCGAAGCCATTGTCGATATTGACGACCGTGACGTTCGAGGCGCAGGAGTTAAGCATGCCGAGCAGAGCCGCTACGCCGCCGAACGAGGCACCGTAGCCGACGCTCGTCGGGACTGCGATGACTGGGACGCGAACCAGGCCCCCGACGACCGAGGGGAGTGCCCCCTCCATCCCGGCCACGACGATGACGACGCGGGAGTTCTGCAATCTCTCTCTCTCGGCGAGGATGCGATGGACCCCGGCGACGCCGGCGTCCCAAATGCGCTGAACGCGGTTGCCCATCGCCTCGGCGGTGAGTGCGGACTCTTCTGCAACCGGAATGTCGCTGGTCCCGGCGGTGCAGATGGTTATCTCGCCCGCGCCGAGGTCCGTGCGGTCGCGCCAGACGCGGATCATCCGGGCTGACGGGTGCCACTCCGCATCGGTGAAGATGTTGCGGACGTCGCCGAAAACGTTCTCGTCCGTGCGAGTGATCAGAACGTTCGGGGAGCGGGCGATGAGCTTTTCGAAGATGCCGCAGATCTGCTCTGAGGTTTTGCCGAGCCCGAATATCACCTCGGGGAAGCCCTGCCGGTCCGCCCGCGAATGGTCGACGCGCGCGTAGCCGATGTCCTCGAACGAGAGATTCTTCAAGGCCTGCGCGGCGGCGTCTTTGGTTATCGAATCGGTTTTATAGGATTCGAGAATTCTTTCGATATCGGCGGCGTTCATGACGAAAGGGATAGAGTAGCAAAAAAATGGCGGGGAAATCGTTCCCCGCCGAGGATTTTCTAGGAAGAAGACTATGGAGAAAATGAGTTAAACGAGAAGAAAGACGAACTTGTAAAGGGACGACACTTTTATTAGCACCGTGGCGAACGCTTCGCTGCCCACGAGATCGAGTAATGCGTTCACGATCGAGCATTCAGCCTGGTTGTCCATGTCGTCCCTCCTTCCGAAAATTAATAACCCCTGACCCGTGCCGTATATTCCGTTTGCCTATGCGGTGTTTCCGGCTCTCAATATAGAACGCGGGGAATTCAGGGAATTCGTATCAAATAACGGAGAAAATTAATCAATTTGGAGTAACGGATGCCGTGCCGCATCTATTTCCGTGCATTCCGTGGTTCCAATTCATTAACCACGGAACACACGGAATGCATTGAAGGGAGAGCTGATAGGCGGTTCGGGGCGTTATATCCGGCTTTAGTGCCGCGACGGCATTTTTGGATATATAATTTGGGGAGCCCAGGATTATGGAATTAACAGTCGCGATCACGGGGGCTTCCGGGACGATATACGCTTACCGGGTGCTGCAGTTGTTGGCGGAGAGCGGGGCGGTCGAGACGATCAACCTGATCATGTCGGGAACGGCCGTGACCGTCGCGCAGGTCGAAATGGGCGTGAACCTAAAAGACCCGACGCCGGCGAAGTTCAACGAGTGGCTGGGACTGCCGGCGGATTCGACGCTGATCAGGTACTGGCGGCTAGACAATCTGGCGGCGAAACCCTCGTCCGGCTCGAACAAGCAGGCGGGAATGATCGTGGTGCCGTGCTCGATGGGGACGCTCGGTGCGATCGCGACCGGGGCGGGGACGAACCTGATCCACCGAGCGGCGGACGTGTGCATGAAAGAGGGCCGCAAGCTCTTGCTCGTGCCCAGGGAGACGCCCTACAACGCCATTCACCTCGAAAACATGCTGCGGCTCGCCCACGCAGGTGTGAGAATACTGCCCGCAAGTCCCGGCTTCTATCACCGCCCGCAAAACATCAAAGAACTTGTGGACCATCTTTGTTACCGTATCCTGGACCAGTTCGATATACCGCATTCGAGCAAGACGAGGTGGACAGGGGAGGAGGTGGCCGAGCAATGAAAAACGCAAAGTGGAAAATGGAAAATGGCCTTGCGTTGAAGCGATGCCTATCGCTCTGCGTTCTTATCGTTTTGCTCGGGGCCGCCGTAATAGGGCAGGAGAGGTTTTTGAAGCCGGTGGACGAGGCGGCTGAGGATGCGTCGTTTCTGGCGTTTCGCAATAAGCTGATCGCGGCGGTGGAGAAGAAGGACAGCCGGTACATATTGTCCATGGTCGATCCGAAGATAAAGAATGGCTTCGGCGGGCGCGACGGGATCGCGAATTTCCGTCGGGACTGGAAGTTGGACAGGCACGACTCCGAGTTCTGGCCGAAGTTCGATTGGGTTATCAGGAACGGCGGGGCCTTCACCGGCGAGGGGAGCAAAAAGAGGAACAACTTTGCCGCCCCGTATGTCTATTCGAATTGGCCGGAAGACCTCGACGCGTTCGAAAACTTCGCCATCACCGGCACCGATGTGAACCTTCGCAAAGCGCCGGGGACGGATTCGGAGGTCGTCGGGAAGCTCTCCTATAACATCGTGAAGATCGAAAGCGACCTCGGGGCGGACGGTCGCGTGCCGGAATGGCGACGTGTGAGCACTCTCGGCGGGCAAACCGGATACGTGCACCGCGATTACGTAAGGAGTTCAGTAGATTACCGCGCCGGGTTCGAGAAGAAGCGGGGCCGCTGGGTGATGACGTTCTTTCTTGCCGGGGATTAGACTGTTGAGAGCGAACTGTCGCTTTTTACGCATTGAAATTGCTCCCCTTCAGGGAGCGATGGTTCAGGTGAAGGCGACGTAGGGTTCCGCTCGTTCCTCGCTGCACCCTACGCTTTAATATTTGTCCCCTTTGGGGACCAAAATCTGGATATTTCGATCGAATAGAGCTCTCCTATTTGCAAAAGGTGAAAGGTAACGAATTGAATTCAGTAGAGAGGTTTTCGAATCGAGTTGAGAACTACGTGAAGTACCGCCCGAGCTACCCGCCGGAGGTGCTTGACCTGTTCGAAACGGAGATGGAGTTGACGGAGGAATCGGTCGTGGCGGACGTGGGATCCGGTACGGGGATCTCGTCGTGTCTGTTCCTGCAGAACGGGAACACGGTTTACGGCGTGGAGCCGAACGCGGGGATGCGTGCGGCGGCGGAGCGGTACCTGGCACGGTTCGACCAGTTCCACAGCGTCGAGGGGACGGCCGAGCACACAAAGCTGCCGGGGCGTTCGGTCGATATCGTGATCGCGGCCCAGGCGTTCCATTGGTTCGATCCGGAGGAGACTCGAGCGGAGTTCAAACGCATTCTGAAGCCGGGCGGTTCCGTGGCGTTGATGTGGAACGAGCGGCAGGTCGATTCGACGCCGTTCCTGGTCGAGTACGAGCAGTTTTTGCTGAAGTACGCGAAGGACTACACGGAGGTGCGGCACGACAACATCAACGATGCGACACTTTTGGATTTCTTCGGGAAGCGGTTCGAGCGGGCGTCGTTCCCGAACGCCCAGGTGCTGGACTTTGACGGATTGCGGGGCAGAGCGGCCTCTTCGTCGTATATGCCGTCGGAAGGAGATGAGCGTTTCGCGGAGATGGAGGAAGACCTGCGCGGTTTGTTTGCTAAACACGCCGAAAGCGGTAGAATAACAGTTTTCTACGACACCAACGTGTTCTATACAAGGTATTGAAATGCAGAGCCCTGGCTGGGAGGGGAGGCGTAACCGTTAAGTTTGAAGTTACGCCCTTGCTTACGCGCGGGCTTGTGCAATAAGGGACATATGACAGCAAAGGCAGAAGTAACGCCGGCTACGCGCACCATCACGGTCGCTCACTCGCCCGATTCGGACGACGCGTTCATGTTTTACGGGCTTGCGACGAACAAGCTCGAGACCGAAGGGCTGAAGTTCGAGCACACCCTCAAGGATATCCAGACGCTCAACGAGGACGCCCGGAACGGCGTCTACGACGTGACGGCGATCTCCTTCCACGCTTACGCGTACGTCTCGGACAAGTACGCACTGCTGCCGCACGGGGCGAGCATCGGCGATAAATACGGCCCGATCGTGGTTTCGAAGGAGCCGCGAAAAGCCGAGGACATCGGTTCGATGAAGATCGCGGTGCCGGGCGAACTGACGAGCGCATACCTCGCGTTGCGGATCTTCAACAGCAAGTTCGACCACGTAGTGGTGCCGTTCGACGAGATCATCGATTACGTGCAGAAGGGCAAGGCCGACGCCGGGCTTCTGATCCACGAAGGGCAGCTTTTCTACAAGCAGATGGGGCTCGACAAGGTGCTAGACCTAGGGGAATGGTGGCACGAGCGGACCGGGTTGCCGCTGCCGATGGGCGGGAACGCCATCAAGCGGGAGCTCGGCGAGGACCTGATGCGTCAGGTTTCGAAGCACCTGCACCGCAGCATCATCTACTCGATGGACAACCGCGAGGACGCGCTGCAGTACGCGATGCAATTCGCCCGCGACATGCCGCCGGAACTGGCGGATCGCTTCGTGGCTATGTGGGTGAACGATCTGACGCTGGATTATGGTGAACGCGGCAGGGAAGGCGTCCGCCGGTTGCTGAGGGAAGGCGTCGATGCGGGGATCATCCCGCACGAGGTGGATCTACAGTTCGTAGATTAAATAATTTTTTAACGCGGATCGGGCGGATGAGGCGGATTTTACCAGATCAGAGATTCTGATCCGGAGTTTTCCGCCATATCCGCCCGATCCGCGTTAAGAATGCTTATTCTGTGAAATGGTATTTGCGAACTAACGCGATGAAATGTGCATCTATAGAGCGAGGGAAGTTCAAGTGATGAAAAGGTTTAGAATTCTGGCCGCGGCGGCGGTGTTTGTTTTGGGGTCTGTCGCGGCGCTTGCACAGGGGCAGTCGACCATAACGGCGGGGAATTTGACCAAGGCCCAGGCGGACGCGATCGTCGCGAAATTCACGGCGAACGAGTCGGCGTTCCGCGAGGCTTTGACCAATTACGTGTTCAACCGCTCGGCGACCGTGCAGACGATCGGGTTGGGCGGGCAGATCACGGGGACATACCGGCGCGATTCGTTCATGACGTTCTCGTCGGACGGTGCGAGGTTCGAGCGTGTCACCTTCGCGCCGATGTCCACGCTGACCGAGATAAACGTTACGCCGCAGGACCTGGAAGACCTCGGCGGGGTGAACCCGTTCGCCCTGGAGCCCCGGAATGTCTCGCAGTACAACTTCACCTACCTGGGGAAGGAGAAGATCGACGATTTGAACCTCCACGTCTTCGAGGTGACACCGAAGGCGATCCCCGACCCGAAATCGGGTGTTCGGCTTTTCACGGGCCGCGTTTGGGTGGACGACGAGGATCTGATGATCGTCAAATCGAAGGGTAAGGCGGTCCCGGAAACGAAGAAGGACAAGTACCCGGTCGTTGAGACCTGGCGTGAGAACGTGGACGGCAAGTACTGGTTCCCGTCCTACTCGTACGCTAACGACGAACTGGTTTTCGACAGCGGCCAGGTCGTGAAACTGCGGATGACGGTGAAATACACCCATTACAAGCTGGGCCGCACCGACGTGATCATCGGGGACGCCGAGGACCTGACCGAAACGACGCCGGCTCCGAGCTCGACTCCGAAAAAGCCGGAATAGATAGGAATGTAAAGTTCAAAATGCAATATGAAGAATGGGGATCGACCTGAACAGGCCGGTCCCCATTTTTCATTTTGCATTCTTACTTCTTAATTCGTTCGCGATGGCCTCGCGGGTTTCGAGGAGGATGTCCATTATCTCGCGGCCCTCGGTGCGGATGGGTGGGAGGAGCACCATCTCGATGGTGCCGGAGTGGAGCACGCCGGTGCGTTTGCCCATCAGGCGGTCGGTGTTCTTGAAGGCGACGGGGATCACGTCGGCGCCGGTCTGCAGGGCGAGGTGGAACGCACCTTTCTTGAACGGGAGCAGTTCCCCAGGCAACGCACGCGTGCCCTCGACGAAGACGCCGAACGAGAAACCGTTCTCGATCGTCCTCCGAGCTTTTTCCATCGACTGGCGGGCCCTCTCAGGGTTGGAGCGATCGATCGCGATGATGTTGACGAAACCCATTCCCTGCCCAAGTACGGGTACCTTCAGGAGCTCTTTTTTCGCGACAAGGCCGATCCGGCGGCCGGCGTAGCGGAAGAGTGCCGCGGTGTCGAGATAGGAACGGTGGTTCGAAGCGAATACGTACTGCTTGCCATCCTCGAGGTTCTCTAGGCCGGTTACGTTGACCTTGGTTCCGCACGCCTGCAGCCAGGTTTTCGCTCCCCAGAGCGCGAGCGGATAAAGCCAGAGGCGGCGGTTTATTATCCAGAGGAACAACACCGCCGGGAGGCCCACAAAAAGCAGCATCGCGGAGGCCGCGACCCAGCACCACCAATAGCGAATTTTCCCGCCGAGCCGCGATTTGTTAGACTGCTCGAACGGGAACACGATCTTCTTATTCTCCCGAATCCCAGGCTCAATATCACCGCCGAGACGCGGAGACGCCGAGATCTCTGATACCGGTGTTTCAGTCATTACCAGTCTCGTAAGTTACACGATATGAAAACGTTTTTCGAATCCGCCGCGGCTTTGGTGCTTTGCGGAACGTTCCTGTTCGCTTCGATCGCATCGGGGCAACCGAGCCCGAGATCGGTGCTGGGCTTTACGCCGACCGACGACAAGACCATCGCGGACTGGAAGCAGATCACGGATTACTTCGCGAAGCTGGATGCGGGCAGCCCTAAGGTGCTCGTGCGGGAGATAGGGAAGACGACGCTGGGCAAACCGATGATCGTGGCGTTCATATCGTCTGCGGAGAACATCAGGAATCTCGAAAAATACCGCCGCATCAACGCACAGTTGGCTGACCCGCGCACTGTAACGGCGGACGCGCCGGCGACGCTGATCAACCAGGGGAAGACAATAGTTTCGATATCGTGCTCGATCCACTCGACGGAGATCGTCGCTTCGCAGATGTCGATGAATTTGGCTTACGAGCTTGCGACGGCGTCGGACGCGGAGACGAAGGAGATCCTCGACAACACGATCCTTCTGCTGATCCCTTCGTCGAACCCGGACGGGGTGCAGATCGTGGCGGATTGGTACAGGAAGACGCTGGGGACTAAGAGCGAAGGATCGTCACCGCCGGAGCTTTATCACCACTACGCCGGGCACGACAACAACCGCGACTGGTTCATGCTGAACCTGCAAGAGACGCGCAACATCACGAAACTCTACTGGCAGGAGTGGTTCCCGCAGATCGTTTACGACGTGCATCAGATGGGGCAGGCGGGGGCGAGGTTCGTAATACCACCGTTCTTCGATCCGCCGAACCCGCGGATCGCGCCGTCGATCGTGCGAGAAGTGGGCCTCGCCGGATACAAGATGGCGGCGGACCTGCAGGCGAAGAACATCGCGGGCGTGGCGACGAACACGACATTCGACCTTTGGTGGCACGGCGGGTTCCGATCGGCTCCGTATTACCACAACTCGATCGGGATCTTGAGCGAGGCGGCGAGCTCGGACCTGATGTCGCCGGTGACGATAACCAAGGAGCAACTCCAGCGGACGAGGCCAGCCCGCGGGCTGCAGTCACCGTTGGAGACGTCCGTCTCGCACCCGGATACCTGGGAGGGCGGGGTTTGGCGGCCGCGCGATATCGCGGAGATCGAGATGACCGCGAGCCGCTCGCTACTGTCGCTGGCGGCGAAGTATCGCGAGCGGTATCTGCGGAATTTCTATAACCTCAACGCCGCGAACCTGCGGCTCGACGGGGAAGTGCCGCGGGCGTACGTAGTGATGGCGGGGCAGCCGAACAACGAGGCGGTGGCGCGGTTCCTGGAGATATTGACCTACCAGGGTGTCGAGGTGCACCGGATGACGAACGAGCTTTGGGTGAAACACTCGAAGACGGAGGATTTTCACGAGATCCCGCTGAACAGCTTCCTCGTCTTCACCGATCAGCCGCAGAAGAACAACGTGCTGTCGCTTTTTGAAAAGCAGGTTTACCCGCATCGCGTGGACGCCAACGGGCAGCCGGATACGCCATACGACGTGGCGGGGTGGACGCTGCCGCTGCAGATGGGCGTGGAGACCTATGAGGTGTGGGATGTCCGCGATCTCGACAAGATGCGGCCGACGCTGGAGAAGGTAACGAGCCACAACCAGATCCGTGCGACGGTGAATCTGGACCCCGCCCCCGCGCCGTTTGCCAAGCACAAGAACCCGCTGCGGACGAACCCGCGGATCGGGCTGTTCAAGCCGTACACGTCGTCGATGGACGAGGGCTGGACGCGGCTTGTTTTTGACAATCACCAGATCCCGTACAAGAGCGTCTCGACCGACGACGTGCGGCAGAATCGACTCGACTACGACGTGATCGTGCTGCCCGCTGACAGCGAAGCCTCGATCATGAACGGGCTGAATGCGAACCGTTACCCTGCGGAATTTGCCGGCGGGATCGGTGACGCGGGTGCAGAGAACCTGAAGAAATTCGTCGAGGAAGGCGGAAAACTTGTCTGCCTGGACGACTCGTGCGAGCTGGTGATCAAGCGGTTCGATCTGCCGATGAAGAACGTCCTGCAGGGCGTTCGGCGGGCGGACTTTTACAACCCAGGGTCGATCGTGAAGATCGTGCTCGGCACGACAAATCCGCTGGGCCGCGGATTGCCCAACGAGGTGCCGGCCTATTTCATCAACAGCTCGGCGTTCGAGATCACCGACGCGAACCGGGTTCGGTCGGTCGCGAAATACGCCGAAAAGGACGCCCTGATGTCAGGCTGGATGCTCGGGGAGAAGCTGATCAACGGGAAAACGGCATTGGCGGAAACGGATTTCGGCAAAGGCAAGATCGTCCTCTTCGCCTTCCGCCCGCAGCACCGGGGACAGACGTACGCGACGTTTCCGCTGCTGTTCAATTCCCTGGAAAAGCGTTGAAATTCAAGCAAACGCTGGACGATTATCTACTACAAGCGATACTTCACCCCTATCGAGAAAGTTGAAGTAATCGCACGACGATGTTCGATCCGGGATCTCGAGAGACTTC
>JAEZJR010000350.1 GCA_023415725.1 Acidobacteriota bacterium | reverse complement strand
TGACCGAAGCCGTCGGCGACGCGGACGCGATCAAGTCCTCCACGCTCGGGCAGGAGAACCTTAAGCGCGTGGCCAAGCTGCTCGTCCCCGCGACCACGACGCAGAAGGGCAACCCGTACGATGACCTGAGCGAGCTTTACGGCCGCATGTTGGGTCAGTGGACGCTGGAGATGAACCACGTCGCCGCGATCGTCGGCGGATACAACTCGCAGCAGAAGCACATCGGGCAGACGGGCGTGCGGTTCGAGCTGATACCGAAGACGCGTCAGGCCGATGCGGTCCGGTTCCTCAGCCAGAACGCCTTCGCGACGCCGTCGTGGCAGATCGACAAGGAGATCCTCCGCAGGATCGAGCCGGTCGGAGCCCTCAACCGCGTCCGCAACGCTCAGAACAGCGTGCTGAACAACCTGCTTTCGAGCGCGAGGTTCGCACGCCTGGTCGAGCAGAGCGCTCTGGACGGCACGGCGGCTTACAACCCGGCGGAATTCCTCGCGGACGTCCGCGGTGGGGTGTGGACGGAGCTGAACTCACCGACGCCGGTGATCGACGCTTACCGCCGCAACCTGCAGCGTGCGTTCCTCGACATCGCCAACTCTAAACTCAACGCTAACCCGCAGGCCGCTCCGCAGGGGCTGCCGGCCGGGTTCGCGGCGATGTTCATCACCAGCGGTGACGAGCGTGCGTTCTACCGTGCGGAGCTTCGCGAGATCAGATCGGCCGCCGAAGCGGCACTCGCGAAGACCAGCGACAGGACGACGCGGATCCACCTCGAAGCGGTCCGCGACCAGATCGACAAGATCATGGATCCTGAAGAGCAAGGACGTGCGACGGCGATGGCGGACGAGTTCCGCGACAGGATGCTCGAGTTGTACTTCAACCCGACCTCTTGCTGGCCGGACTACGTGATCAAGCCGTGAACGATCAAAAATAGATCGTAAGGGGGGAGACCGGAAACGGTCTCCCCTTTTTCGTCCTACGCGGTCGATTCGCGTCGGATCTTATGACCTGAGCCAACTGCGGTAATTACGCCGTCATCGCTTTGCCGACGCGTCATATACGGATCACCGCTTCGGCGTTATAATCTCCGCGATGAGCGGCGTCGATACATACAAGCGGCAGGAAACGGTCCTGATTCTGCTGAACCTCGCCGTCCTGGCCGCACTCTTTTTCGTCCACATCGTTTTTCTTTCAGTGCTCGGGCGTCCACGTTGGTCGCTGCTGATCACGCTCGCGGTGAGGTTTGCGATCCTGATCTTCGAACTCGTCTGGGTGCAGCGTCTGGCGGCCGGCAGCGAGCGGGCGATCAGCGTCCACATCCCTCTATCGATCGTGATCAACATCGCGTTCGCCTTTTTTGCCTCGATACTGAGCGGAATTCCGGATAGCCATTATTCCGTGCTGATGATCATTCCGATCATCTCGGCTGCATATCGTTTTGACCTTCCGAAGACGATGGCGGTCGTCCTGATCGCGGTAGTCCTGACCTTGCTCGAGGTCTGGCTTTACTTCAAGTGGAATCCGCCGGTCGATGTTTCGGAGTATTTCGAAGCGGCTACCGTTTCGCTCCTGTTCCTGGTCGTGGCGATAGTCGTGCAGCTGCTGGTGGGCGACCTACGCCGTGACGAAGAAAAGCTGAATGAAAGCCTGAATGAACTCCGCCGGCTCCAGAAACGCCTCGTCGAAGAAGAGAAACTCGCAGCCATTGGACAACTCTCCAGTTCCATCGCCCACGAGATACGTAACCCGGTGTCCATGATCGCGAGTTCGTTAAAGATGATCGAGGGACGAGCACCCGGATCTGAGGTGGCGGAAGAAATGTTCCCCATCGCAGCGACCGAGGCGAAAAGGCTCGAGACGCTGACGAGCGATTTCCTCACTTTCGCCCGGACGAAGGACCCGCGGCTTAAGACGGTGCCGGTTCGGCCGAGCCTGGATTATCTCGCCGGCTTGTCGAAGGCTCTCGCCGAGGAAAAGGGAGTTTCTATCGAGGTGACCGGGGCCCGCCCACTTGAATTTGCGATGGACGCCGATGAAATGCACCAGGCGATGCTCAATCTATTGACCAACGCGCTGCAGGCAGTTCCGAGCGGCGGCCGCATAATCATCGGAGCCGAGCAGATCGACGGCCGCTCGACCCTGTACGTCGAGAACGACGGCCCAAAGATCCCGGAGCAGGTCGTGCCGCGGATCTTCGAGCCGTTTTTTACGAGCGGGGCGAAAGGCACCGGGCTGGGGCTGTCGATTGTGCAAAAGATAGCGCGTGCACACGGAGGGGATGTCATGTTGACTGCCAATGAAGACGGTCGAGTTCGATTCGAGATACAGTTCTGAAACAATGGCGAAGATACTTATCATCGACGATGAAGCGAACATGCGGAGGATACTCCGACTCATTCTCGAAGATGCGGGGAACGAAGTGGCCGAGGCTTCGGGCGTCGAAAGCGGGCGCCGGTCGATCGCCGTTGACCAGTTCGATCTGGTGATCACTGACAAGAAAATGCCCGACGGGGACGGCTTCGAGATCCTGCGCTACTGCCGCGAGCATGAGCCATCGCTGCCGGTCGTTCTACTTACCGCGTTCGCGACCGTCGAACTCGCGGTCGAGGCGATGCAGGCCGGTGCGTTCGATTTTATTTCGAAACCGTTCGTCGCCGAGGTCGTCACGGCGATCGTAAAACGTGCGACCGAGCGTTCACGGCTGCTCCGCGAGAACGAAGCGCTGCGAGAAGAGGTAAGACGCTACGCCTGGTCCGACGAGATAGTCGGGGCGGGCCCGGCAATTCGGAGCCTTCGCGAGACCATCGCCCGAGTCGCCCGGACGAATGCGACCGTGCTGATAACCGGCGAGACCGGAACCGGAAAAGAGCTGGTCGCACGAGCGATCCATCGTGCCAGCCTCCGATCGAACGCGGTATTCCTCGCGGTCAACTGTGCCGCAGTATCCGAACAACTCCTCGAGTCTGAGCTCTTCGGCCATGAAAAGGGATCCTTCACAGGCGCCGATAATGCGAGAAAGGGATTGTTCGAAGCCGCCGACCGTGGCACCCTCTTCCTTGATGAAGCGGGTGAGATGTCGCTCGGGCTTCAGGCGAAGTTGTTGAGGGTATTAACGAACGGGGAATTTATGCGGGTGGGGGCGACGACCCCGCGTTCAGCAGATGTACGAGTAATAGTCGCGACGCACCGGGACCTGAAGCGGAGGGTGGAGGAAGGTAAGTTCCGTGAGGACCTTTTTTATCGCGTCGCCGTCGTCCCCATCCACGTGCCCCCGCTTCGTGAACGGCGCGATGACATCCCCGTCCTGGTGGAGAACCTGCTTCGCGAGATAGCTCGCGATCTCAAGACAGCACCGAAGACGATCGACGCGGCGGCCGTCGATAAACTTTGCAGCTACGACTTTCCCGGCAACGTCCGCGAACTGAGAAATTTGCTCGAGCGAGCTTGCATACTCGCCACAGGGGACACCATCACCTCCGACGACCTGCATTTGCGGTCCGGTGCGACGGGCGATGGGAAGCATAAGTGGATAGCTCAACTTCCCGACAACATCGATCTCGCGGAGCAGTTGGAATCGATCGAACGCGACCTGCTTCGGAGAGCTTTAATAACATCAAAAGGAGTTCAGGCCGAGGCCGCCCGGCGACTGAAGATCTCTCGAAGCGACATTGCCTACAAGATAAAAAAATACGGTCTCTGATCGTTCAAGAATTTCGACACGGGCAACGTGCCCGTTCAAAAATTAGGACACCCGCTCGACCCCGCTTCTAAAACCTCGCCCCCGACGCCCTTATTTCTCAACACTTCACTCATTCGATCCACAGGAATGCTCCTTGCATTACCGTTGCTCAGATCCCAATTCCTTCGAACTTTTAAGGAGATCTGACCATGAAAATTCTAAATGCAACGTTAGGCTTGATCGTGCTTGCTGCGGCCGCCGCTCTGGCGGGATGCGGCGCGGGAAACGGCGTCGAATCTCTCCCGATCGACCCCACGGCAGCGAAAGCGACAGGTTCGAAAACCCTTGATAACCTGCAGTCCGCCTTCAACGGTGAAAGCAACGCTAACGCGAAATACATGGCGTTTGCGAAAAAGGCCGATGAGGAGGGTTACGGCAAGGTTGCGAGCCTTTTCAGAGCAGCGGCACGTGCCGAGGAGATCCATCTCAAGAATCACGCAAAAGTGATCCAGGAGCTCGGGTCCTCACCTGTGGCCGATATCAAGACCGCCGAAGTGAAATCGACGGCTGACAATCTGAAAGCCGCGATCGAAGGCGAATCATATGAACGCGACAAGATGTATCCCGAATTCATGAACGAAGCTCGTCAGTCGGGAAACAAGGACGCGCTGAGGACATTCAATCTGGCGAAGATGGCGGAGGCGGAGCACGCCAGGCTTTATACCGAGGCCCTCGCAAACCTCGAGAAGTGGAAGACAGGATCGACAAAGTTCTTCGTCTGCCCGACATGCGGATTTACGACCGACGACGCGGCAAAAGTGGAGAAATGTCCGATCGACTTTACCCCGAAGGAAAAATTCGAGGTGATCCAATGAAAACCGCCAAGCGGAGAGAGACCGAATGGCAACGAGACGCTTTTCGAGTTGACCACTAACCGAGAAATAAGGAGTAATCGAGATGTTACCGCCGATACCGAGTTGGGATGGACTTCATCCTTTGTTGATTCACTTTCCGATCGCACTCCTGATCGTTGCGCCGGTGCTTGTCCTGCTTGGCACCTTTTTCAAGGGCCGCGGCCAGGCCTTCCTGATGTCGGCACTCGTGCTGATGATCCTGGGCTCCGTCGCGGCCTGGTTCGCTGTATCTACGGGCGAAGCCGCCAGCGAATTTGCCGAACGTTCGGGCACAGCGCAGGCAGTTCTCGAACAACACGAAGAACTGGCCGAGACGACGCGTGCGGTATTTACGGTGCTGACGGGCATTTTCGCCGTCATCGTCGTCGCCCCGCTGCTACTAAAAAAGGAATTGGGGAAAAAGGTCCTCGTTCCGCTTAATCTCGCATTCCTTCTGTTTTACGGTGCGGGAGTGATCCTGCTTGTGAATACCGCACATCAGGGGGGGCGACTCGTTCACGAATTCGGCGTTCTTGCGATGACCGCGCAAGGGACGCCGGCGGCCACGGCCAACCGCCAGCAGCCCGTTCAAAAAGGCGATGGTGACGATTAACAAATTTCAGGAGAAGATCAAGATGAAAGCTGCACTTATGTTCTCATTCATTATTTTGCTTGCGGCCCTGACCGGTTGCGGCGGCGGTGAGACCGAGAAACCCGAAAACAAGGCCCCGGCGGCCACAAATCTCAATTCGGCCGTTCCAACGCCTGCCGCTCCGATGGCCAACGCCGCTAACATCCAGTCCAATACCAACGGCAGGAACTCGAACGCTCACCGCGACGATGTCGATCGGGACGACCGGTCGAAGGCCGCCAATTCAAATAACGCGAATCGCCGCGACAGCGACGATAGTCGGGAGCGGGAGGGCGAGCACGATCGCGACCGCGACGACAAATGAGCAAGGGCAGGTACCCTCATTCGGGGTTGGGCCGCCGTTAACACGGCGGCCTTTTTATGGCGTGTGGGGCTCCGTGGGACTTCGAAAAGAGGGGCTTTGTATCGAATCAAGCAGGCCGTAACGGAAATTTCGCCAAGACTGGAAATCATGATCCCGCCAGACTATTGTTACCTTGTAGCTTGTGAACTGTTATGGATGGTTTGCTTTTCCGATCGTACCTTTCAACGGATGAGATCGAAGCGGGGATCGCAGAGGTGCTCGCTTCGCCGAAGAAGGAGGGCACGCTGCGGATGATCGTGCGGCGACCGAAGGTGAACGCGCGCGAAGTGATCGGGGCGGGAACGCTCGACGTGGAGCAGGGGCTGATCGGGGACAACTGGCTCAAGAAAGGCAGCCGCTGGCGCCGGGGCGGCGACCCGAAGCGGCAGATCACGGTGATGAATTGGCGATTCGCGAAGCTTGTAGCGGGCGATGAAGAGCGTGTGCCGCTCGCGGGCGATCAGCTTTACGTTGACCTCGATCTGAGTCAGGAGAATTTGCCGGTCGGCACGCGGATAAGCGTGGGCCGTGCGATCGTCGAGGTGACGAAACCGCCGCACCTCGGGTGCAAGAAGTTCGTCGAGCGGTTCGGGATGGACGCGATGACGTTCGCGAATTCCGAGTTCGGCAAGACGCACAACTTGCGCGGTATCAACGCGCGGGTCATCAACGGGGGCGAGGTCCGGGCCGGCGACCGTATCGCGAAATTAGAGGAACCGGCCTAAGGCACCAGCACGGCGCGGCCGACGATGTCGCCGGAGCGGAGTTTGTCGTAAACCTCGGGGCCCTGCTCGAGCGGGAACTCCGATGTTTCCACGTTTATCCGGCCCTCCCGCTGCATCGCTATCACTTCCATCAATTCGACGCGGGTGCCCCAGTAGGGGATCGTCATCGATACGCCGTAAGGCGTGCTGCCGTGGGTGAAGTCGTGATGCCCGCCTCCGAGGCCGACGATCGTCCAGATGCTGTTACGGCCCAGGAGCTGCTGCGCGAGATCGAACGTCGGCTGAACGCCGATGCAGTCGAGTACGAACTCGGCGCCGCGCGGGCCGGTGATCTTGCGGATCTTTTCGACCGCCTCGTCGACGTTCTTGTTGTTGATCACGTCGTCCGCCCCGAGCGATTTGGCTTGTTCGAGGCGTTTTTCGTCGATGTCGCAGGCGATCAGGGGGACCGGGGCGAGGTTGCGTAAGAGTGGCACCGCCATGTGACCGAGCCCGCCGACGCCTATGACGACGACCGTGTCGTCGGCCGTGAGCCTGTGGTGCGAACGCATTATCGCGTGGTAGGGCGTGAGCGCCGCGTCGCTTAGCGGAGCAGCCTTTGCCGGTTCCAATCCTTCGAGCGGGACGAGCAGCCGGGCGTCAGGGACGAGCATGTATTCTGCCATGCCGCCGTCGCTGCCGAGACCGCCGCCGAACGTCCCTATCGACTCCCAATTCTCGCAGTAATTCTCCGCTGAGACTTGGCACGAATGGCAGTGGCCGCAGCCCCACGGCCCGTAGACCGCGACGGCGTCACCCTCCTTGAAAGCCGTGACACCGCTCCCGAGATCTGAGACCCAACCCGCATTCTCGTGGCCGAGCGTGAACCCGGCCTGGAAACCGAGCCCCTCATCCATGACGTGCAGGTCCGAATGACAAACGCCCGCGCCGCCGATCTTGATTACCACCTCACCGGCGGAAGGTTCGGGCTTGGGCACATCGACGATCTCCGCCGGCTTCCCCTGCCCCATGAATTTTAGGGCCTTCATTTTCTTAGCCTCCTTGCGCAGCTGATTGGCCGCTGCCCTGCAGCCTGCGCGTCCAGTCGGCGAGGGACTCGACGAGTTTCCCGATGTACTGCTTCGTTTCTTCGTCGGTCAGGTTCCCCTGCTCGTCGTACTTATCGGTGCAATTTGTGATCATCACCTCGGGCTGGTTGACCGGGAACATGTTCAGGAACACCATCGCCTGCCGGAGGTGGTACTGCATCCTCGCGGTGCCGATGGCGCCGATCGATGCCCCCATGATCGCTGCCGGTTTGCCGTTCCAGGCCGAGTCGCCGTAGGGGCGTGATGCCCAATCGATCGCGTTTTTCAGCACGCCTGGGATCGAGTAGTTGTACTCGGGTGAGCAAAACAGGATCGCGTCCGCCTCGCGGATCTTCTGCTTGAATTCGGTCACCTTCGCGGGCGGGTTCTGCTCTTCGTCCTGGCTGAACCCGGGGAACCCGGAGATGTCGAACACCTCGATCTCGACGCCCTCCGGTGCCAGCTCGACCGCCGCTCGCAGGGCTCCCGTGTTGTAAGACCCTTGCCGCAGGCTTCCCGATATCCCCAAAATCTTGATCGTCATTTTTTCCGTTCTCCTTCGTGAGTAAACTAGGTATCAAATTACGAATGCACAACCCGGCCCAGCCTCAAATGGGAGGGAACGCAGGGCCGGGCAGGAAGTGGAACTCAGAAGCTTGGCACGGCCGCGGGCCCCGCACTGTCTTTTGCCCTACTAAAGAGCTGATCCAGGCTGAAGGATCCGCCGCCGGCGAACGCCAGGTACAGAAAAACGAAACTGTAGATCACCGCCAATTCGCCTTTGTTCACGATCGGGAGGAATCCGGCCGGCGCGTGAGCCATGAAATAAGCGACCGCCATCATCCCTGAAAGGATGAATGCGGTGACCCGCGTGAATAGGCCGAGGAGGATCAGCGTTCCGCCGACAACTTCGAGCACGCCGGCGAATCCCATAAAAGAGAACAACTCCGCTGCGCCCTTTTCGCTGGCGGGGAAGTTCAGCACCTTTTGAGTCCCGTGCGCGGTGAACAGAAATCCCGTGATGATCCGGAGAACGCCGAGCACCCTCGGCGTCCATGCGTTAGTAAATGATTCGGTAGACATTTGTGTATCGCCCCTGTTCGGCTTATTTAGCGGCCTTGACGGCTTCGATGTGGAGTTCGACCGACACTTCGTTAGCGACGTCGAGTGCCCCGCTGGGAAGTTTCGTGCCCCAGGTGATACCGAAATCGCGCCGGTTGAGCGAGGTGCCCGCAGCGATGCCGAACCTCGTGCCGCCCCATGGATCCGTTACCCCGCCGGTCATCGAGAACGGGAACGATACCTGCTTCGTGGCCCCTTTGATCGTCAGCTCGCCGGTGAGTTGGAGGCGCCCGTTGACTCGCTCAACTTTTGTGCTTTGAAAGGTCATTTCAGGGTATTTTTCTGCCTCAAAGAAATCTGCCGACTTCAGGTGCGTATCGCGGGCCGCGACGCCGGTATCGATGCTGTCGATCTTTGCGGTGAACCGGACCGTCGACTTCCGGATGTCATCAGAGTTGTACTCTACCGTGCCCTGGATGTCCTTAAACCGGCCTTCGACCAAGGCGATGCCGAGGTGGCGTACGCCGAAACCGATCACCGTGTGAGCCGGGTCGAAATTATACGTCCCGGAAGTGAGCGGTTGGTACTTGATGTCCGCCCGTAGGGTCTTCGCCGAAGCTCCTTCGCTGAGAAGGAACCCGAAAATTGCCAGGATGATGGTCGTCACTACTGCGACCGCGACCGAATTTCTGAATATCTTCATTGTCATTACCTCGTTTAGTATTTCGTTATCACATTCGTCGTTATAACGACCATTGACCTAAAAAATTTTAGCTCGTCCGCGAGCGGGCCTTGCCGAGCAGCTTCAAAAGCGATTCGAGATCTTTTTCGGTCATATGCCCCATGAGTGACTTGTGGAGGTCATTGACCGGTTCATCGAGTTCCGCAAGGGTTTCAAGCCCCGTCTCGGTTATGACGGTGAGCACAACGCGGCGATCGTCGGTCTGCCGCTCTCGGGTCACCAGTCCTCGTGCTTCGAGACGGTCCAGCATTCTAGTTACATCGGACTCCCGGGTTATCATCCTCTCGCCGATCTCGCGGCATGAAAGCCCCTCCGGGCCAGCCCCCCTCAGGATCCGCAGCACATTGTATTGCGCCCCGGTCAGTTCTTTCGTTTTGAACAGATCGTGGAATTTTGCCCTTTGTTCCTCGGCTATCACCTGAAGGGCTAGATATACCGCCTCCTCCGTGCTCCCGAAGGGTTTCTTTTGCTTGAGATGTTGATGTAGATCATTTAGCACGTGATAACAGTACTTGTTATAACAACTATTGTCAAGGGGAATTTTGTAAGCGCAGAGATTTTTCTTTGTCCTCGTTTTCGGGAGGCGTTCGTCTTATGGGTTACGCCGCGATCGAATCGCGGGGAGAGCACCAAAATAGTGAGGAAGGAAGCATGCCGATATTCGTTAATACCGATAACACCAACGTCGCGGACAAGATGTACAACGGGCTGCTGGCGAAGGAAAACGCCGCCGCCGCGGAAAAGAAGATGCAGGAGATCGTGATCAAGACGGTCGGGAAGGACCCTGTTTTCACCACCAACAAGGTGGCGAATCCGAAGGGCTACTCGATCAAGCTGAAGATCGCGAAACTGGAGACCCTCGGGCGAGAAACGAAGTGCAGCATGACCGGGGAACTTCTCCGCTACCCGAACATGAAATCCGTGAAGGGTTCGGGCGTGGGGATGGTGAGCACCTCGTTCAACGGCAGCGCGGCCGCGACCGGGATGGGTAAATTCGCGGTGATCGACCTGGTCGAAGCGATCACCGAAGGCATGATCAAGAAAGCCATGCCCGCGATGAAGCAGGACATCAACAGCTGGTAGACATCATTTCGCGGACGCGGGCGGCCCAGGTGCCACCCGCGTCCGGCATGTGGAAAATGGTTACTTGCTGCTTTTATACGGGCAGCCGGAATGGTTCGGAAGGCGTCAGATAAGTTGCTATACTCGCAAAAGCAGCCATGACGGACATCCGGAAATACATTCTTATTACGCTGGGCACGATCTTCGTGGCGCTCGGGGTGATCGGGATGTTCCTGCCGCTGATGCCCACGACGGTGTTCCTCCTGCTCGCGGCATATTGCTATTCGCGTAGCTCGGAGCGGTTCTACAATTGGCTGATCACGAACCGCTGGTGCGGGGAATACATCCGCAACTGGCGCGAAGGCCGTGGGATGACCGCCGCCCACAAGGTCAAGGCGCTGCTTCTGCTTTGGGCTTCGATCGCGTTCAGCACCTGGTACACCGGCGGGAAATTGTGGCTGACGGCGGCGCTCGTCGTCGTGGCCGGCGGCGTGACTATTTACCTGCTATCTATCCCGACTTATCGTCCCGGATCGGAAACACCCGAACTCGCCCCCGCGGACGAAACCGCCTGATCTAACCGATCCTAAGCGTCGTCATCGAAACGCTGCCGCCGTCGAAACCTTCGATGGGGAACGTTACCTGGTCGTCGTCGCGCTGCAATCCGAGAACGTAGATCAAAGGAAGGTAATGGTCCGGCGTCGGGGCGGAGAGCAGGGCGTCTTTGCCGAGGGTTTCGTAATTGACGAGCGGTTCGTGCTCGCCCGCAGCGATCAGTTCCCTCGCCTTCGCCTCGAAACGTACCGCCCAATCGTAGGGTTCGACGTTCTTGCGGCCCCAACCGTAGGCGTGCAGGTTGTGAACGATGTTTCCGCTGCCGATGACGAGAACACCCTCATCGCGAAGCGGGGCGAGGTTTTTAGCGAGCTCATAATGGTATTGCGCGGGCTCGGCCTCGTTGATCGACAACTGGACGACCGGAATGTCCGCCTCGGGAAACACGTGGCAAAGCACCGACCACGTGCCGTGATCGAGGCCCCAGTGCCCGGAATCCAGTGCCGCTTCCGCGTCCAACAGGTCGGCAACGCGCATGGCAAGCTCGGGCGACCCGGGGGCCGGATACTGAACTTCGAAGAGCTCGCGGGGGAAACCGCCGAAATCGTGGATGGTCCGCGGGCGTTCCATCGCCGTCAAGGCCACGCCCGGGATGTACCAATGCGCGGAAACGCAAAGGATCGCCTCGGGCTTCGGTATCGATTCGCCAAGAGCGCTCCAACCTCGCGTCCAATCGTTATCCGCCAGAGCGTTCAGCGGGTTGCCGTGGCCGAAGAATATAGCGGGCATTCGCTGGTTCATAATCGAAATGTTTGGCCCGAACAGGCCCTCGAAGACGCCTTACGGAAGGGCAAAAACGTGCACCTTTCCGATACCCCCATCGGTTTTCCAGAGCATCGACGTCATACCTGCGGTCGCCGCGACGTGTTGCTTCCCATTCGCGAGATAAGTGATGACGCCGCCCGCGATAGGGCTCCCAACCCCTTGCCTCCAGAGCACGCCGCCGTCAGCCGCGTTGAGCGCGAGAATGTTTCCGGCGAGATCGCCCGTGAAGACGAGACCGCTGCCTGTCGACAGAATCCCGGCGAGCATCGGCGTGGGCGACTGGTATTTCCATTTGACGCTTCCGTCGTCCGCATTTACCGCGGTCACCCACCCTTTCCATTTATCCACCGGGTCGATCCTGCCGAACATCTCATCGGCGTCCGCCTCGCCCGTGTATGGACCGCCCACCGGCCCCGGAGGCGGGCTCTGGTTCTTGAGGTTGACGGTGAAGCACACATCGGCGGTATTGACGAATATCAAATTCTGCTGCGGGAAGAAGGAAGGGCCGTTCCACTCAGTGCCCCCCTGCGTGCCCGGGCAGAAGCGTACGTCATTTTCCGAGAACGGCACGTTCACGTTCTCGAGCGTCGTGACCGGCGTCTTATAGACCTCTTTCTTTTGAGACGGATCGACAGCGTGCAGATGTCCGTCCTTCCCGGCGGCGACGATGAGGTCCTTACCACCCGCCGTCTTTATCAATGCCGGGGCGGCCGCCACGTCCCAATCGTGGAAATCGTTCGGGGTAAGCTGGTAATACTCTTTGAAGGCCCCCGTTTTCGCGTCCAGGATGACGACGGAGTTCGTGTAAAGGTTCAGCCCGGGGCGTGCCTTTATATCGAAATCGGGAGCGGCATTGCCGGCAGGTATATACAATTGGCCGCTTGCCGGGTCAACGGTGTGTGAGGTCCAGGTGGCGCCGCCCGTGCGGGGGTGTGCGGGATCATTAGGCGGCCACGTGTCGGAGCCGAGGCCTTCCATGGGCACGAGCTCGAACTTCCATAATTCCTTTCCGTCGGCCGCGCTGAAGGCGTGGACTCGCCCGCGAACGCCTTTGTTGTCGCCGCCCGCCTGGCCGATGAACACCATCCCGTTCCAAACGACCGGGGCCGCCGGGACGGTTTCGCCTCTGGTCGGATCGGCGAACTTGGTTCGCCAGATATCCTTACCGGTTGCCGCATCTATTGCGCCGATCTCGCCAGTGTTAAAACCTCGAAATACCCTGCCGTCCGCGTATGCGACGCCGCGATTCACCCGGAGGCCCTCAGCGGGAGGCTTCTCGATAGTGTGTTTCCATTTTTGCTGGCAAGTCGCGGGGTCGAATGCGATGGTCGCCGTCTCTGTCGTGGCGAACAAGGTATTGTTC
>JAEZJR010000346.1 GCA_023415725.1 Acidobacteriota bacterium | reverse complement strand
TTGTGTATATGAGACACCCTATAAACTCCGCGCCGGCAACAACCGCGTCGTATACAACATCGACGACCGCTCGTAGGAGATCGAGGTCGTGATAATCGACGACCGCAAACAAGTTTATCAACGACTTCGCCGGAAAAAGTAGCTCCCAAACACGGCCGCTCCGAGTCACCATTTTAAGAGCGGCCACGCCGCCGCACTCGCTCGCCGAACCGGCGGCAAAGCCGCATTCTCCGAATTCAGCCGGACCGGAAAAGCATAGCTTTTCCGCAAACAGACGGGCAGAGCCCAGGCCAAATTAAGACCGACCGAACATTCGTTCCGCTTCAAACAGAGCGGTTGGGGGCCATCCGGTCTTGCGGCTTATGGAGTTGAACACCCGGAGTTTTTCTTCGGACCAGTTTTCCGACCCCGGATACCAGGAGGCCATTTCGTGGCCGTATCGCCGAGCTCCCGGGTAGATCGGCCGCTCGCCGGTTTTGCCGTCGTACAGCCAGGCACGAAGCTTGTCGAAAAACTCGTCCGACCGCCCCCGCACTTCGGGGTCGACCGTGTCCCCGTCGCGGTAAATGCGCGGACCGCAGAGGTCACAGTCGTCGGGGCAATCCTTATGGCCGAAGATGTTGCCGCCCACCCCATGTCTGTAACGCCCCGGCCGCCCGCTGCAAAAATCGCAGCCCCCGCACAACTGGTCGATGCATAGATCCAACGCGAAAAACATTCTCGGTGCCGGAGCCGGCGCGGGCGGAGGCTCGGCAGACGCCGCCGCCGCCAGACGAGCCGCCTGAAGGTAGCGATGAACGGTCGATTTCGGCATCCCGATCTCGTCGGCGATGTCGCGGACCGAGAGCCCCTCCTCCTCGCTCATCCGCAGGATCCGCTCCATCGTTTCCCGCTCGTGCTCGTCGTCATCACCGGCACGCAAGTGGGCCTCGACCCCGAACCCGTCGTGCACGAATGACGGGAACGTTCCGCCTACGCGTTCGATACGGAACCGCGCCACCTCCCCTGAGCCTTCTTCCGCCGCGGCCGAGTTCGGCTTCAGGTGCTTGATGTATCGCCCGCCCGATCGGCACCGCCCCACGGCGAATATGTTGTCGGCCAGCGGGGCCACCGTTCGCGCCCACGCCATGTCCGCCGCCGTGATGCCGCTCCGCCGGGTCGAGCGGGCCGCCGAGGCCACCACCAGTATCGATACCCCGTAGGCCGACCGCACCCGCCGCAGCTCGCGCATCGCCGCGGCCGCTTCACGCGGCAGCCCGCCGCGGAGCATGTGCGACAGGTTGTCGATCACCACCACCGTCGCCCCGCTCGATTCGATCCGCCGCCCGATCTCGGCCGCGCGCACGTAACCGCCGTCGAGCGGCGCCACGCGGTCGAAGCGTTTCGAGAAATTATGCCGCCGCCTCCGCCCCGCGCGGTCCGGGTCCGCCTCGGTGTACCGCTCCGCAAACTGCGACGCGGTCTTCTCCAGATCGACGTAGAGCACCCTTCGCGGACCCGCCTCGGGTCCGAACGGCTCCACCCCGCGCCCCTTAGCGATCGAATCGGCTATCTGCACCGCGAGCAGGCTCTTCCCGACGCCCGCCTCGCCAAACATCACGCACAGCTCACCCGTCTTCCAGAGCTCGCCGAACAAGGCCCTCGGGCGCTCGCCGCCCGCCTTCAACCAATCGTTCCCCGGCCGCAGGTCCAAAACTTCCGGCCTGCCCGCTCCCGCATCCGCAGTTTCCATACCTTTTCGCACGAAACGTTGACATGCAACGTCCGTGCGATGTATTATAACGCTATCGTTGCGATAAAAGCAACACGTTTTATCGACGCAACGCACGGTCTTTGAATCTCGATCCTAAATAAACACACCGATGCGCGCTCCGGGACAGCGGGACATGGGACAGGCAGTCCAATAACCACGGGCCTCCCAAGGCGTTTTCACTCAAAAACGACCTCAAAACCACACGCATTCCGGCGGCCATCTGCAGCAAGATCACCCTGAAAACGCCCCTTCCGCCGGCTCCCGGAGGCCGATACGGCATAAAACAAAGGTTCGCAAGGTGGTTTGTTGCAGCTGCGGAAGTGCGGTCCGCCGAATTTAAAGCGATACTGCCATCAGCACACACACCAATGCCCGTTTACGAATTCGGCTATCAAGACACCCCACTCGGTGAACTTACGCTTCGGCGGCGGGATGAGCCCATGCTGGGCGGGATCGAGGTTTGGGAGGTGAGGCTCGGGGATGACTACCTGATGTCGAGCCTCTTTACCGAGAGCGAGCGGCAGCTTGCGATCCTCGGTCTTGCTCCTCTGGACGGCGAACTCGACATCGTCGTCGGCGGCCTCGGGCTTGGCTACACGGCCGCGGAGGCGTTGAAGAACGAGAACGTCGAGCGTGTGCTCGTCATTGACCTCTTCCCTGCCGTCATCGAATGGCACCAACGCGGCCTCGTTCCGATCGGCGACCAACTCGCCAAAGACCCGAGATGCGAGCTTCGCCAGGGCGATTTTTTCGCCCTCGCCCGCACCGCCTTCGACCCCAACGATCCCGGCAAAAAATACGACGCCGTGCTGCTCGACATCGACCACACCCCCGAACTCGTCCTCGACCCGACGAACCGCTCCTTCTACTCCCCCGAAGGCCTCGCCGCAGTGAGAAGCCAACTAAAGCCGGGCGGCACCTTCGCCCTCTGGTCCGACGACCCCGCCGACGACACCGTCACCTCCCTCCTCCGCGACGCCTTCGGCTCCTGCGAAGCCCACAACATCGAGTTCCCCAACCCCTACACGCGGGCGACCTCCGTCAACGCTGTGTACGTCGCTCGAAATACCCGTTAGCGATAGCGCGGGAGGATCTGGAATTATTTTAATAAACCAGTAGAATCCTACCCCCGAACGTGCTACCCTCAGCAGGCGATTTGCCGATTTTCCCGACGAGCCAGGGCCGTAGAAGAAATACCGGATCGATAGATAGGACTGTTCAGGAGCCTATGAAACATTCACTCTTCGCGGCACTCTGCCTGGTTTGCCTTTCATTGAACATCTTCGCTCAAACCTCCGAGACCTTCGACATTTCGACCTTCCGATCGCCAAAGGGCTGGGCCAAACAAGCCGGCCAGGATGGGATCCAGTTCTCGATCGCCGACAAGGAAAGCTTCTGCCTAATTACCCTGTTCAAATCGGTACCGGGCCTTAGCGATCCGAAGAAGAATTTCGACGCCGCTTGGTCGACGATCGTGAAGGAAGCGGTGACCGTCTCGGCGGCACCGCAAATGTTCCCCGCCGACACCAAAGGCGAGTGGCTGGTGGCAGGCGGTTTCGCACCGTTTGAAAAGGACGGAGTAAAAGGAGTCGCCGTGCTCTACACCGCAACCGGCCACGGCACGATGGTGAACGCCCTGGTACTCACGAACACCCAGGCATATGAAGCGGCGATCACGGCATTCTTGGACTCTATCAGCTTCAAAAAACCCGAAGGCTCAGCTGCCCCAACGCCCGCCGTGGCCGCACCTGCAGAAAATTCGATCCTCGGCACCTGGGGTTCCAATGCAGGGGCTTCGATGACCTACGGCGACCCCGTTGCTGCGGGCATGGCCGGTTATACCAAGAGTCAATACACGTTAAACGCGGACGGCACTTACGTCTTCAATTCAAAGACCTTCCGAATGGGTTACGACAAGATCATTCTCGTCAGAGAAAGCGGTACTTACCAGATAAGTGGCGAAACTCTTTCCATCAAACCGCAAAAGAGCGTCATTCAGGCATGGAGCAAACTGAATGGCGGCGACAGTTGGGACAGGCTCCTGACGACCCAAAATCGAAAATTGGAACCCGTGAATTACAAGTTCACCAAGCATTACTTTTCTGGCATCCAGGAGTGGAATCTCGTACTGCAAGCTGACAGCCCGACAGACCGCGACGGCCCGTTCAGCACCTTCACACTATTTCCGAATGCCTGGTATTACAAACCGATCTCGTCGAACAATCCATTGATCGTGCTGCCCAGGTAATGACCGAATACATATTTATGAAGAACACAAAGCACCTAGTCGCGGCACTCGCGGTCCTTTTGTCTGGCACGCTGTCGTGTACTTTCCTCAAGGACAAGTTCGGGACGAACGACGCGTTCAAAGCGCCGCACTTTGCGCATTTCGATCCGGACGGGCCGATGGTCTCGCCGGGCGCTTATGTCATTCGCATCATGGCGAAGGACGAGCCGGAGCTTGCTCCGCTGATCGAAGAGATCGGAGCCGCAGAGCGAAAGATGATGAAGCAGATCGTCGACGACTACCGAATCAAGCCGCAGCCGGACAACGCGAAGAAAGAGACTGCGAAATTACAGTCGCGACACGCCGCTGTTTTCGAGTTCCCAGCCGGCGGCGCACTCTTGATGTTTCAGTCCGGAGGAGTGGAACTTCCCACCTATGGCGATGGCGCACTCTTCGGCGGGTTTACCGGATACCTGAAAGGAATGCTCGCTGACGCCCTCACCAACAAAGTATTCAACCAAAAGTTAAACAAGACGGAGAAGGTTGAGGGCGGAACCTCGACAATGAACGTGGAGATCGGAGCGAGTCCGGATGGATCGACGGTGATGGAGATCGGGATCGTGACCGAGACCGAAAAGAACGGCGCAAAGGCGAGGACCGAAATGAAGGCGCGGGTTGATGGCCAGGATTGCCCGAACGCCGAAGGGCAAGTGCCCATAACGATCAAGATACGCCTCGCCGGGCAATCGGGAGATTCGAGCTACGAGCAGGATGTGACCGCGTTCGTCCGTCTGGTGATCGACGACAATGCGGAAATCGCCAAAAGGACGATCGACATTACACAGGCGACGGGGCGCAAGCGAAACGGGACCTACGTGTTTGTCGAATCAGGTGTCACGTTCAGCCAAGCGGCAGGTGATTCCGAGCGGACCTCGTCAAACGGGCACATTACACAATCGACCGACAATGCAAAGGGCACGGACGTGACCGAATTCGCCACCTCGGGGAACGGTGTCGCGCTCGGTGCGGCAGATGCGGCGATAACAGCCGCGGAGATGGGTTGGAAAGGCGGTGCGTGCATAAGGATCGAGGCCAGGTCACCGGGGATGGTTGATCTCGGTTCGCACACTGAGATTCCCGTAAAAGTCCGTCACAAAAAAGACGGATCCGACGTGATCGCGAAACTCGAAACCACGCTCGACGGCGAAACGTCGATCGACCCGACGCTGATGCCCAAGACGCCCGGCACGCTGATGTACGTCGCTCCCGGAGCCTCCGGAAAAAGTGCGACGATCAGTCTTACGGCCACATCCCGCCGGGGTATCGCGAAACTCGAGCTCAACGCAAACACCGGCTCGAACGCTTATCGAATAGCGGGTGGTCTGGATGACTGGTACACCAATACGGTGGTGTGCAACATCATGGAGCCGTTCACGCTCACCGGCGGGGGTTTCACCATGAAATTCTCCGGCGGACTTTCAGGCACCTACTCTTACACGGGGCCCTTTAACGCAAAGGGCACGGGCACTTACGAAATCTCGTTCCCAAACGGCCGCGATAAGGGCGGCGATATGGTTGGGCGAGGCGATGGAACTATCACCGGTGACGGTAAGGTTTATCAGGGCTCCGGCACGGAAAGCTATTCGCTCTATACGGTCAACGCGCCTTGTGTCGATGGACCTGTGGAGGAATGAAGACTATGAAACTTTTGCTTATTGCCATCGCCTTTCCGATCCTCGCCTTCTCACAGACAACGCGGATCTCGACGCCGCAGTATATCGCGATCGATAGCCGAGACAATCTTTTTGTTGGACTTCAGTATGGGATCATCCGGATCTCGCCTGACGGCAGCGTCACGAATCTTACGCAGGCGGACCGCGAACTGGATCGAAAGTGGAGCAACCTGATCGTCGACTCGAAAGATAATCTTTACGCAAACGACGGGAAGCTGATCTACAAATTCACGTATGACCGTGCGGGTAAGTTTATCGGCACGATCTTCGCTGGGCAGAAGTGGACCTACGACCTCGTAGACGGCCCACTGGCAACTGCGGGCTTCAATGCGATCGGGTTGATGACGATCGATCGCAGCGACAACATTTACGTGTCGGACAGCTTTGACAAGATAAAGGCGACAGTCGGCCCCAATTTCGTCACCGACAGTTTCGCTCTAGGCCCTCAGGCTCAGACAATAAATCGAAAAAACCGCAAGAGCTTCAGCGTCATCCGCAAGATCGGTCCGAACGGCGTCGTTTCGACGCTCAAGACTCCGGACGGAAAGTACATCCTTGTAAATCAGATCAGCGGAATGGCTACCGATGCAGCGGGCGACATCATTTTCGGCTCCTACAGTTTTGGCCGCTTCGTCGGGAAGATCGAGGTCAGCACGGGAACGATAAGCCTGGTCGCCGGGCAACCATACAAACGGGAATACTGTCCGGTCTATACACAGGGCCCGATCGCGACCGCCGAATTCGTCGAGCCCGAGAACATCATCGTCAGCCGAAGCGGAGACATCGTCGTTGCAGACCAGCGGATCAATCGCGTAATGAAGATCGCGGCGGGCCGCGTGTCAACGATCGCCGGTGGAAATGTCATTGACCCGTGTTCGCAAAACATCGCCGGCCGCTCTCAGGAAGGTAACAGGGACGGCAGGGCACCCACTGCCCTGTTCAATTTTCCAAAGGGCATGGCCTTCGACAGCAATGGCAATTTGTACATCGCGGACATGTACAACCACTCGATCCGCAAGCTTTCGCCTGCCGGAGTCGTGACGACGTTTGCAAAATAATTGGGATACAGATCGAAGTGAAAGCCATCCCTCGGCTAAGCGTTCAGCTGGATATAGATCGTTAGGACTGGTGGATCGCGATAACCTCCCGGTTCGCAAAAGCTCAATAAGTTCTCGTCCAAGTTAAGATGGCTCGATCGAGCGCTGATAACGCTAACACAAAAGAAAAGATATGAAACTTCGCTTTCTCGAAAGACTTGCTGGTTTAACGCTCGCCTTTACTGTTTTGGCCCTTACCTCCAACGCACAGTGGGGCAGTCCGAATGCCTATGGCTACAACACCGGCTACGGAACGGTATACGGCACTTTCAGCCAGGCTGCACTGATGCAATCGATGTATAACGTCACGCGCTGTGCTCAATTGAACTGTACCGGCCGAAGTTCGACCGCGAAACAGCCACAAAATTCGCGTTCCGGGCAAAACCCGGGCCCACAGGCCAAGGCCCCCTTGCCGACCGTCCGAAATTACGGCGTATTTCGCCCTGATCCAACCGTTGATACCGGCAAACTGCTTTCCGATTCCTTAGGTTCTTCCCCAGAGGAAAAAGCCCTAATCAAACAGATATACGCGGCCACCAAGGAGGCCTATAACAAAGAGGCGGCTGTAAAAGGCTGGAAGAATAATATTGCCGGCGGACTCACGTTCTTTACCGTCGCCGCCATGACCATCTACCACGACACGGAGGAACCGGATACCGCCTCGGTCAACGACTTCTACAAAACCGTCAACGCCTCGATCGATAGCATCCCCGACTTCGCCTCCATCCCGAATAAGGAAAAACAAAGCTTCAACAACATGATGATCGGCTTCGGCGGAATGCTCCTTGCAATTTATACCGAAGGCAAACAAAACGATCACGCCGAGACAGTTGCCAATTCAAAGAAACTTGCCGGAATGCTGATCGAATTGGTGCTGAAGGCCGACCCGGAGAACATGAGGATCCAGAACGGCCGAATAGTTCTGAAGTAGGGCCGCAACGTATGAAAACGCCAAAAAACACGTTGCTAATTGCCGGGCTTATATTTATCGCCATTTTCCTGGGATGTAAGTCGTTCATGCCTTCGAAAATTTCGGGTACGACCTCGGATCCGAAAGTCGATTTTGCTTCCCCCGGAAAACCGCTTAATGTAAAGGTCCAGCTCGATAAGAAGCAATCCGCAACCCGCAAGATCGGCAAGGCTGGCGGCAGCGTCTCGCTCACCACGGCTGACGGAAGCCGCTTCACGCTAGACATTGCGGCGAATTCGCTCGATGTTGACACTGAAATAATAATGACCGCCGTCACGACGCTCGACGGCTCGCCGCTTGTGAACAACACACCAACGGCCGTTCAATTAGAGCCGTCTGGCCTTTTCTTCAAAGAAATAGCCACCCTGACGATCATTCCCGCCAACGAAATCCCGATCAAGGAACAGATCGTTTTCGGTTACGAAGGAGACGGCAAGGATTACCACCTCGCCATGGTCGATCCAAAGAGCAAGGAGATAAAGATAAAGCTTCAAGAATTCAGCGGGGCGGGTGTCGGGAGTGGTGCAGACTCCGCCTGGGCGGCGCATCTCCAGATCCAGGCTGACGCGGCCCGCGCACGCTTGAGCCAAAAGGCGGGCGCGATCCTTCAGGATGCCCGCAGACACGCCCTTCTTGGCGGTGAGGAGGAAGCTGCCGAGGGCGTAAAGAAGGCGCTGGAAGTCCTCGATCAGTTCGAAGACGAAGTTGTGCTCAAGCAAATGGTCGCCGCTGAGCTAGATTGCCAGTTTGCTCGCAAAGCGATCCAGGATCTGATCAGCGTTGAGA
>JAEZJR010000327.1 GCA_023415725.1 Acidobacteriota bacterium | reverse complement strand
GTGTGTATCCTTTAGGACGTGCAAGAACCCCGGTCTTTCCGGTCGAATTGTCCTCCCAACTGTGCTGGATCCGAACTTCGCCTTTTTCAAGGGTACCGTCCACACGGATTTCCAGAACGAAGGATTTCGTTTCCAGCTTTTTCTTGCCAGCGATCTCCTTCGCCCGCTCAGCCAGGATGTGATATAACCCCTGCTCGAGCCCCCGCCTCTTAACGCCCTGCCATTCCTTATCATCCTCATTGGACAAAAAGATCAGGTATTCGCTCGGAATTATCGTTGTGCCCTGGGGCAAGGGCACCATTTCCCTTTGCATTACGCCCTCGATCTCGCGGGCGATCTTCACGATGAATTCCTCCGCCTGACTGCGGGGTTTCACCTGTGCGTCGCGTGCGGCTTGCTCAAGCACGGTTTCCGCGGTATCGCCATCTATCCAACGCCTGACCTTATCTAATACGCTCAATTATTCCTCTCCACGCTAAACAAATTTGGATCCTGGGACCAAACCTCAGTCAAGGTCCACATACTTTCCGTAGAGCCAACCCCGGTTCGATGAAAGCGGAACGTCGCGGTCACGGCCCTGCTCGATCACATCGACCTGATACCAATTATTCTGGATCCTGATAACCCGCACCCTGGAATTCTTTGTAACCAGGCCTATAGGCTCGTTATCTGCGCTGGGGCCGGGTCGCAGGTTTATGTCAGTATTGGCCGTTCCAGTCTTGTTGGCACCTCCCGCCGTCAGGCCATCGAAGACGCCCGCACGCTGCACGAAAACCGAGGTCCCGTAAAGCCCACCAATGAACAATAGGAGTACAACAGCCAGCGCCGATAATCGCCGATTCCTGCGTTTCTTCGTTTTCCGAACTTCCGCTCGGTCCTCGTTGATGATCGTATTGAGGACGTTTTTCTGCTGCTCCTGGATCTGTTCGGGCCAATGTTCCTCGACATGAGGGGTCGGTTTTGGTTGGATCGCCGGCGTTTTGGGAAGCTTTTCGACGTCGATCCGAAGTGGTGATTGTGCGGGTAGAAACGCGTCTTTGACCTTAAGCTCGCGTGAAGTATTAAATCGCGGTTGCTGAGGAGCAAGCGGTGTGTAACCTCGCATGACGTGGGCCTGTGGGGTAGCGTGCAATTTCGGGCGCACCGCCGTGGCAGTTTCGAAGTCGGCAGCGAACCGCCGCAAGCCTCCGAGATCGATCCAGAACTCATCTATGCTCTGATGCCTTGCCGCAGGATCGTCCTGCGTCGCCTTAAGGAGCGCGCGCTTCAACTCCCCCGCCCATTCCTCGTTCCTTATGCTTATCGGCAAATCGGAGATTGCCTGACCGGTATAAAAACGAGGCGACTCATTCGTAACGATCGTGTAGAAGGTTTTCGCAAGCGAGTAGATGTCCGATGCCGGCGACAGCTTTGCGACGGAGTTGCCATTCTGCATCAGCGGGCTGTGCTCAGGCGGGGCGTAAACGTTCGTCCCGACCCGGGTTATCGGAGCGTCATTCAAATGGATACGAGCAACTCCAAAGTCTGCAATTTTGACGACGTCGTGGTCCTTGGACAGAAGCAGGTTCTGCGGTTTGATGTCCCGATGAATGATCCCATTCTCGTGAGCATGGCGTAGTCCGGCGCACACCTGCTCGATGTAATGAAGAGACTGTTTCAGCGAGCACGGACGCTGGCGGCAGTGTTTCTGAAGGTCCCCCCCTTCCATGTATTCAAGGACGAGGTAATGGAAGACCATCCCGTTCAGGTCCCGAGCGGTGCCGTGGCCAAGACGACTAATGACATTCGGATGGCGAACACGGTCGAGAGCAATGGCCTCGTTCTGGAAGTTCTCTACTAACGTCCGCTCGAGGTCCGCGTCCAGATCATCCTGCAGGAAAACGTTTAGGGCCTTGATCACGACCTTGCTATGAGAAGACTGCGGCGAAGCGAGCGTATCACGCGCAACGAATATCTCGGCGTAGCTGCCACGACCGAGGTTGTCGACCACGTCGTAACGTTTGTCTATCCTGCAGTTATTTAAAGAAAGCTCTCGCATCTGGCGAATCCGACCTATCTCTCGTTTGATGTCGGCGGCATCCGCCGTGGGTGGCAACAAACTGAGGCATGTCGGACTTAAGAAACAATACGACATTATAGGGTGAAAGTTCGCAAAACACACATATTTACGGGCGTGGGCCCAAAGTGAAGAAACATTACATTCAGACTTTCGTAATTCTCTTTTTCCGCTTCTTTCCCCGACCGCTGAAGAACTTTGAAATGCCTTTTTTATAAACTAGAATTACGACAAACTTCGGATGGCTGAAAACGCGCAGGCAAAATCCAACGGCTTCTCGGTCGATTGGCTAGTAAAAGGGACGCTGACCAAGGTCGGCGATATCTTCGACAGGTTCACAGGCCGGGGATGGAAACCATCAAGCAGCCTGGCTACTAGTGAGCTTATCGAGCGGATGAAATCGCTTATGAACGCCGAGGTCCGCGAGGACGAGCACGGCCGCCGCTACGTTCCCCATAACATTCAGCTGAAAATGCAGTGGGACAAATTTTCGACCGATTCGGAAGGTACTCTTCGGAAGCTCGAGAATGAGTTCCTGGTGGCCGCCGTCGACCACATAAACGATCGACACTATTACACCTATTCCCCGCTATCGATAGCAATCAAGCCTGATTACTTCACCAGCGGCGTCGTATTGCTGGTGAGTTTTGATAAGTTCGATTCGGAAGAGAACGAAAGGGCGATCAACGTGACAGTTGACGGTCTGAAAAAGGAGGAAATTGCTCCCGAGGTCGAGCCGGAACGAAAGACCGCGGCCCTTAGAATTCGCTTTCAAGCCGGCGGAAAGCAGATCGACAAATCCTTCAACCTGGTTGAGGGTCGTCGATTGTCCGTTGGAAGGACGAAAGAGAACGACCTGCAAATCGATGATCAGAGTATTTCAAAGGTTCACGCTTCCCTGATGCTCACCAAGGAAAGCAAGCTTATAGTCGCTGATACCGGTTCAACGAACGGAACATTCATCGACGGTCAACGTATTGCCTACGGAAAGGCTGTGGAGGTGAAAGCCGGAGTAGAATTGATGTTCGGTTTAGTAAATGTTGCAGTTCAGTTCGCACCTACAGTCGTCGCAGCCAAGACTGAAGTCCTCTCCGCAAGGACCGAGAGCTACAAGGTAGGGGATCTGGAATTTTCCACCCGGGCGGCCTCGGACGAACTCGCGCCTACTGAACCGAGTATACAAGTCCCGAAAACGATGGCCGAACCCATCGCGAAGCCAGACCCAGAGAAGGTGCCACATTCGGAAAGACCAAGAAGCCAATTCGCTAATACCATCGTTCCCCAACCGGCACTAAGCGAACCGCAATTAAAGGTTCCTGAAGACGGCTCGGAAACCTAGAAGTGAATCAATGTTCTTGTTTTTGCTCCAAATCGACTGGAACAAGCTTAGACCCGAGGCCATGTTCGGCGGGCAAGTACTAGAGCGCACTCCGGCTGGCCTGAGCATTCTCTATATCGTCGGAATTGGTGTACTGATAGGATTCCTAATTCTCTCATTCTTCGATAACTTCAACCGGCCAAAGTTCATTTTCGAGTTCGACCTGCCCAAGGAGGTTAGGAAAAGACTCACACAGACGGTCGCCAATCGCAGTATTCGAGTATGGCAGTTTGTCTTTATTTTTCTTGCATTTGCGGTCTTCGGGTTCCAGGTTTACTGGACGTATTTCGCCGATGAGTCGAATGAGCAGTTCCAAGCGCTTGCATACAAAGATCTGCGTACTCGGCGGACCACCTCCGCTAATCTGCGCGGATGGATGCTGGACCGAAACGGGCAACTCGCCGATGCCCTCGCTTATTACAAGCTAGATCCAAATGGGAACATCGTTCGGGGATTCTCTCTAGAACGGGAGATGGCTCATCTTTTAGGAACGGAGCGTGGAACCCCGGGGCTCGAACGTACGCTTTATAAGCGTGCTGCCGATCCCACTCCAGAAGCTTGGGAAGTATTGACCACCATCAAGCGCCCTGAGGAACAGCAGAAGGATGTTAAGATAACTATTGACAAGAATTTACAGTCCTTTATCGCGAAACAGCTTGAAGGACAAAAGGGTGCCATCGTAGTCCTAAATCCGCAGTCGGGCGATATTTTGGCGATGTATTCGAATCCGTCGTTTAGCCTGGACGAAGCGCAAGATCTGGATGGTTACCTAAAACTGGAAGGCAACAAACGCGACAAGCCCCTGCTCAACAGGGCGACCAGAGAGTTTTATGTTCCCGGTTCGACCTTTAAGACATTTACGATGATCTCGGCTTTCAGGGCTGGAAAGCAAGGGGCCGTTTTTCCGAGTTATGCCGAGGGCTTCAAGCCGACACGCGGATCGCGCCCTATTGTCGACGCGACCCAGAAATTGCAGCCGGACGGCACCGTAACGGGCGTTTGCGACGGCGGCTGTGAACCCAAGGGCATCCAGTTCGCTTATCAGGTTTCGAGCAATCAGTATTTCGCGCAGCTTGCTATAGAGCTTGGACGCGAACGAATGCGGGAAACCGCGATGCTTTTCGGGATCGGGCCGGTGGACACTCCTGAAGAGGCTTTATTGCCTAAGTTTTTCCCGAATATCCTGAACACCAGCACACCTCAGATCGCGGCCTCGATCGCACCGCAGCAATCGACCATCGTTACCGGAAAGGACATTTCCCTTTTTGACCTAGGGATCGAAGGAATGGGACAAGGCTACGCGGGGCAGATGACCCCATTCCAAATGGCATTGGTTGCATCGGCACCGGCGAATCTGGAAGGCAAGCTTATGAAGCCGCGGATCGAGTTGGACCAGCCGCCGCAGGCTTTCGCTCAAGTCCTCTCACCACAGCAGGCAGCCCAGGTCCGCGCGATCATGTCGACCGTAACAGAAGAGCCGGGGGGCACGGGCACAGTTATCTCCGCTAAGCTTGCCGGCACAGGCATTCGAACAGGCGGGAAGACCGGAACGGCCGAAAAACAGGCACCGGTTTACGATGAAAAGACCGGAAAGCTCAAAACGTTTAAGCAGCGGCGTAAGAACGCTCAAGGTGAATGGGTCGAATATGACGCCCCCTTGATGTATGAGCGAACGGACAGCTGGTTTATCTCGATCGCGCCTCTGGAAAAACCTCAGGTTGCGATCGCCGTAGTTGTCGAAGGCGGAGGTTTCGGAGCACGTACCGCCGCCCCAATAGCAGCCAATGTGATCCTCAAGGCTCGTGAGTTAAGGTTGCTTGGCGAGGAGTATAAGCCCAAAGCCGCTCAGCCGGCCCAGCCGCGGAGGCCGAGAAGGTAAAAAGTTGAAGAATCGAACGTCATCACACTTTTTCATCCTCATGCTGATCGTCGCGATGACGGCGGTGTCGCACTATTCCATTTATTATGGCGGGCTGATCCGGGGGTACCAGACCTCAAGTATCACTGCATTCAGAAATATCGGCCTCCTGCTGTTTCTTGCGATCTTGCCGATCGCTTTGAAGAGGTTCGGAAAATTCGCCGGTAACTGGACGCTGTATACTTCGGCGGTTCTTCTTTTTTCGATCGGGCTGACCGTGCAATATCGCCTGTTTAGCGATCCGGAATACGTTTCTCGCCGTGACAAGGCGGAGGCCCGGCAAGCAAAGATCAAAACCGCACAGCTCCATTACATTCAGGAAAACTACACTGCAGAGAAAAAGCAGATGATGGGGCTGCCCCCCACGCCACCGTCGCCGGTCGACCTTTCGGAGGAAACGCCGAGGCCGGCCGATGATACGCTCTGGGGAGTGCTCTTTTCCGGCCGAACCATAAATCCAATATTGGGAATTTTCGGACTCGTCTTGGCACTATTTCTAGTCCGAAACGACCGGATTCTGGATTTCCTTCAAAATAACGGTTTCCTGCTCGTGATGCTTACCTTAGGCCCGCTTTTCTTGGCTGCGATCACATCGCGGGCTGGAAAATCGATCGGCAACATGACCCCGTGGGAGCCGTCAAAGATCCCATTTCTAATAGGTTTTGCTGCGATCCTGTCCGTGTTGTACAAAAACCTTGCCCGGACCTACTGGGGCCTGCCGAGGGCTAAAGATGTGGTCCCACTGCTTTTCATGGCCGCGATGCCCTTCGTTCCCTTCTTTGTCCTGAAGGATTTCGGGCAGATGATGGTGTTCTCGGGCGTTTACGCAACTCTTTTCCTGATAGCGGTTCGCCGTTTTTCGCAGAGGTTTGTACTGGTAGGAAGCGTGTTGATCGCAGTGGGGATCTTAGTGGTCGGAGCCCTGCCAGAAAAGACACAGGAGAACATACCGCTCCTACCGACATTGGCGAAGCCGGTAAAGGCAATCCTTCCGGATCGTATCCAGCAGCGGTTTCACCTTTGGCTGGATGGTTTCAACCCGCCGACTCCCGAGACATCCTGGTGGAAGGACGATTACGATGCTTATTACAAGAGACTCGTCGAGCGGGATCCTTCACTCCCGCAGATGCTGGCCGACGATCCGGACCTGCAGCGAACGATCAATGTTGATGCTTGGTTCGACATCCTGGCATTCCAGCCCGCACAAGCGACTTTTGGCCTCGCGTCAGGAGGCACAACCGGCCGCGGATTGGGCTTGGGATATCCGGAATTGATCCCGGTGGCAGACTCGGATTACGTCTTCGCAGCCTTGGCGGAAGAACTTGGACTTTTCGGTGGTTTGTTGTTAACCTTTGCCCTGATCGTTTTCGTAAGTGCAGGCGTTAGAACAGCTTTGGACAGCCGAGATATGTTCAGCAAGCTGTGTTCGGTGGGGCTTGCGGCGTTCATCGGATTCCAGGCACTTGTGAATATAGGTGGAATTACACGCGCTTTGCCGATGACCGGCATCACCCTTCCGTTCGTTAGCCACGGCGGATTTTCGCTGATAACAAGTTTCGTAATGCTGGGAATGTTAATGGCATTTTCGCATCGGAACGCCATAGATCGTGCCGAGGCGTTGAGTTACACCACCGACCTGCCCTAACACTCGTTCCCGGAGACAAGTAAATGGAAAACAGTTTTCGTTTGGCTTCTTCATCCGTTTCTGACCGCGGCCTGAGCGAAAAGCGCCCGGTGAACGAGGATTCGTTTCTCGAATTACAGGAGCTTGGGCTTTTCGCGGTAGCCGATGGGGTCGGCGGGGCTCAGGCAGGTGACGTCGCCTCACAAATGGCGATGGAGATCTTAAGTGAAGCTTTCGCCAATCGCCCACAAAGCACTGATGCAGAAGACGTTATGCGCTTGGCGATCGAAAGTGCGAACCAGGCGATCCATCAAATGTCGAACGAGATACCCCAACTCGCCTCGATGGCTACAACGATCGCCGCAATCCATTTAAACGACAATATCGCCACTGTGGCACATGTTGGAGACTCGAGAGTTTATCGGATCCTCCCGGACGGAAGCATTCGGCGAGAGACAGCGGACCACTCTGTCGTCGAAGAAGAAGTGCGGGCGGGAAGAATGACAGCTGAGCAGGCTCTCGTACACCCCAGCCGCAACGTTATAAGTCGGGCATTAGGTGCAGATTCCACAGTAGATGTGGAACTTAAAACCATAATGATCGAGTCGGCAACGATGTTCCTGCTCTGCTCCGACGGTATTACGCGTCACATAAGCGACAGCGAGTTAGAGGAACTCTTCAACCACGAGATTGAGCCAGATGTTTTGGTCCAACAGATGCGGGAGATCTGTTACAGCCGCGGAGCGGAAGACAACTTAACCGCTGTAGTAGTGCGTGTGATCGCTGACCTGGCTGACGTTTCGACGAACGGGGCCGGAACGTCGCCAGCATTGGATAGTGAAGAAGCCACGGTTGCGACTGCTCGGTCACCATTCGACAGCTTCGCTGAGGAGACACCTTACGAAGTTGATGAAGAATATTCCACAATTGATGTAACGAAGGAGGATATAGAGTTAGCTAAAGCATCACTTGATGATGATTCATATCTGCTTTCCGAGCCTGAGAACACCCTTCCTGCCCACCCTGAAGAAACAGGATCGCTAGGATCGAATCAGGATCGAGAGCCCACTGCTACTCATGCGACACCTCCTGTTCGGTCGTCGCGATTGGAGAGATCTAGCTACGACTTCCAGACATTTGAGGAAGATAAACCTAGTTCCCTTTCAAAGCTTTTCTCATCACTATTGTTTTTAGTACTCGGCTTGGCGATCGGAGCAGGCGGTTATTACTTCTTGCAGCAAAGTTTTCCGGCGGCTGAGGTTCCCGTATTGAACGAGACCAAGAGCAATAACATTCCTTTAACTTCATTTGAGGAGGGTCGCAGGATCGTTGACAGCGACCCGAATCGCTACCTGCTCGCAAACGCGGCAAGCCCTGAAACCGCGGAAGACCATTACTTGCTGGGCAGGGCCCAACTTCTGACTGGAAAGTATGTGGAGGCTACGCGCCAATTCAATCTGGCGAAAGAGCGCCTTTCCGGGGTCGACCCAGCAAACGCAAAAACTCTAGCCGCTGAAGTGGCTCTCGGCCAGGCTATTGCCTCCAATCCCACGGCAGCAGAAGCATTCGCTAAAGAGATCAACCCATCTGGCCAGACGGCAGCAAACGCAAGTTCAACCAATTCAAACGTTCAGGTACGGTAATTTAAGAATTGGCCCTTTGCCTCTTTGCCTCAAACAGCACTATCCCCGCCGAAACAGCCAAATTTAGGCTCTCCACACCATTTTCCATTGGTATCACGACAGTTTCATCGACGAGTTCCAATTCCTCAGCCCCCAGGCCGTCCGCCTCGGAGCCCAGGACAAGCATCTTCGCTCCTCGCCAGTCCGCTTCAACGTAACTCCTTGCCCCGTTAATATCCGCTGCGACCGAACGGACCCCGCTTCCCTTTAGAATTCGGACCGCCTCGGTCAGGTCAATATTGGAAAAAATCCGCATCCTGAACGCCGATCCCATGGACGCCCTTAGAGCTTTTGGCATATATGGGTCGGTCGAACCGTGTGACGTGATAATGCCGGTCGCTCCTGCGGCCTCCGCTGTACGTATGACCGCCCCGAGGTTGGAAGGGTTATTTATCTTCTTTAAATAAACGAACAAACCTCCCACGGAGACTTCGGCTTCAAGGTCTCTGGGTTTAGGGCGATCAGCAAGAACAACGATTCCCTGCGAATTCTCTGTGTCAGTTATGGAGTCGAACAACCTGGACGCGATGATGTTGATTTCGCCGGATGAATTCTTGATCAACTCATTGATCAGCTCGCCATTTCTGTCTAGCGCTTCCTCCGAGATATACACCGACTGGGCGTTCAAAGGACTACGCAGCAACTCGGCAACAAGCCTTTTTCCTTCAACAAACATGGCCGTCCGATCACGCCCGTCACGAACGGCTCGTGCAATTTTCAAGCGGACATTGTCTTTACTGGTTATTATCGGAAGGTCAGTAATTTTCATTATCGGACCCAAGCTTAAATAGAATATCTGGTATTGAATAAAGTTAGGTTAAACTTCCCAACACATAAATATTAATTCTCGGAGGGGAGGTTCATGAAATACATCTTCGTGGTTTTCTATGTCTCGGCGATAGCGCCGATCGCCGTGCTCACCCAGACCAACCAAACAGCGTCGGCGCCCTATAATGCGAACGATCCATTGACGATGATATCCAATGATGTTTCCAGGACTGCGAAAGCGGTTGAGGCACTCGCCAGGAGTTGGGGCAAATTCACAGAGACCTTTTCATCCAACCAAGGCCTCCAGCTCGATGAGCGCCAGCAGAAGTTGATCCTCGCACTGGAGGTGATGAACCGACTGGAGGTCAGCATGGCCAATATGCAAAAGCTCCGCAATGATTTAACCGAGCAGCAGTCCGTGGTTCGCATGAAACTCGCTACCGTGACCGACGACCTCCAGCCACAGAGCATCGAGAAGTACGTGGCCCTTCGAGGCACCACCGATGCGGAAGGACTTCGAATCGTCAGGCGACAGACGTTGGAAAGAGAATATCGCGAACTCTCTCAGCTCTACCAGCAGATCGCCCGCGAAATCGTTAACACTGAGGCCGAGATACGTCGGGTCGAGCTTCAGCTTCGCGGATTGCGTAATCAGGTTTTCGGCGAGGTCGAGCGCCAGTTGGCAGATCTCTGACCTTCTTGCAAACCCGCGTTTTCTCGCTTAACTTTACAAGTAATGAAAGCTGAATCGCGGGTAATGAGCAAGCTGGATCTATTAAAGGAAAAGAGTGCTGCAGCTGAGGAAGGCGGCGGTGCTGCGAGGCTTGAGAAACAAAGAACGAGCGGTAAGATGACCGCACGTGAGCGTATCGAGTTTTTCCTCGACGAGGGGACATTCGAGGAGTTCGACAAGTTCGTCGTACATAGGTCAAGAGATTTCGGATTGGGCGAGCAGCAGTACCTGGGTGACGGGGTAGTCACCGGGCATGGACTTGTTGACGGGCGAGAAGTGTTCGTTTTCGCACAAGACTTTACCGTTTTTGGCGGCTCCCTTTCAGAGACCCACGCCGAGAAGATCTGCAAGGTCATGGATCTCGCCATGAAGGTCGGGGCCCCGGTTGTCGGGTTGAACGATTCCGGCGGGGCCCGAATCCAGGAAGGCGTGGTCTCGCTTGGCGGCTATGCCGATATTTTCCTCCGCAATACGCTCTCTAGCGGTGTGATCCCTCAAATAAGCTGCATTATGGGCCCATGCGCAGGCGGAGCGGTCTATTCCCCTGCAATAACGGATTTCAACGTGATGGTGAAGGACACATCCTATATGTTCATCACCGGACCGGACGTAATAAAGACCGTTACGCACGAAGACGTCACGAAGGACGAACTGGGCGGCGCGATGACACACAATTCGAAGTCCGGCGTCGCGCATTTTGCGGCAGACTCGGACCAACACGCATTGCAGATCACTCGAGAGTTGTTGTCGTTCATTCCGTCAAACAATATGGAAAACCCGCCGTTCGTGGCGACGACTGACCCGGCGACAAGGACCGACGAAAAGCTGAATTCTATCGTTCCGGAATTTTCAAATCAGCCCTACGATATTCGCGAGATCATCAATACGGTCGTGGATGACGGGTACTTTTTCGAGGTGCAGGAGCATTATGCTCCGAACATTGTTATCGGCTTTGCTCGACTGGGTGGATTTTCGGTAGGCATCGTCGCGAATCAACCCGCCTTTCTCGCCGGGGTGCTCGACATTGACGCCTCCGTAAAGGCTGCGCGGTTCGTACGCTTCTGCGATTGTTTCAACATTCCCCTTATAACCTTCGAGGACGTGCCCGGTTTCTTGCCTGGTGTCAGCCAGGAACATTACGGCATTATTCGTCATGGGGCGAAACTTTTATATGCATTCGCGGAAGCGACCGTCCCTAAGATCACCATTATCACCCGGAAGGCATACGGCGGGGCGTATTGCGTCATGGCTTCTAAACACATCCGCACCGACATCAATTTCGCTTACCCGACAGCGGAGATCGCGGTCATGGGGGCTGAAGGTGCGGTCGGGGTTCTCTACAAAAGAGACCTGCTTGAAACGACTGATCCAGTGGCAACGCGAACCCGGTTGGTGAACGAGTTCAACGAGAAATTTGCGAACCCGTATGTCGCCGCGGAAAGAGGTTTCATTGATGAGGTGATCGAACCGGCATTGACCAGGCCAAAGCTCATCCGAGCATTGTCGCTGCTTCAGAACAAACGCGATACGAATCCTCCCAGAAAACACGGCAATATTCCGCTTTAAGAAAGACTTTAAGGGTTGAGAGATCGACCCTTAATGTATTTATTTAAGCCGACCCGGCACTTAAACAAACACCTTAACCTAGATGCAACCGCTTTCATCACGACGCCCGACCTGGGCCGAGATCGACCTTGGCCGGCTCGGCGAAAACTTCCGCTCTATCAAGGCGTTTTGCGGCGACGACATCCAATACATGGCAGTCATCAAAGCGGACGCATACGGCCACGGAGCGGTTGAGTGCAGCAGAAAGCTGGAGGCTGAAGGTGCCCACTGGTTCGGGGTAGCTTGCCTGGAGGAAGCTATCGAACTCCGGCAAGCAGGCATCACTCGGCCGATCCTGGTATTCGGCGGAGCATGGCCCGGTCAGGAGATCTCATTCCTGAACTTTGAGCTAACCCCAATGGTTTTCACGATCGAGCAGGCAGAAAGGCTGGATCAGGCAGCTGCGCGAGCCAAAAGGTCCATTGGGATCCACGTCAAGATCGATACAGGAATGAACCGTGTCGGATTCAGACTTGAAAATATTGGCGGAACGGCCCGAGCAATTGCCAGCATGACAAATGTTCGAATAGACGGTCTGATGACGCATTTTGCGGTCGCAGACGAGTTGGAAGGATCAGCATTTACAAATGCACAGATCTCAAAGTTTACCGGAGCGGTTGACGTTTTCTTGAGAGAGGGTCACCGTCCCGAGTACATAGATCTTGCGAATTCGCCTGGAGCCGTCGTATATCCCCACTCGCGTTCCAAGATGGTCCGAATCGGCGGACTGCTCTTCGGCATCGCGGGTGATTTGATCCCAAAAGAGGCAGGCCAACCGGATGTTCAGCCCGTAATGGCGGTTTATACCGAAATCGCCATGTTGAAGACCGTGCCGATGGGCGAGACTGTCGGATACGGGCGTACCTTCTTGACGAGTCGTGACTCCATGATCGCCACTATCCCTATCGGGTACAACGACGGCTATGTCCGAACCCTCTCTAATAAAGGCGAGGTGATCGTTCGCGGCCAACTTGCTCCCGTTGTGGGCCGTATCTCGATGGACTGGCTCACTGTGGATGTGACTGACGTGCCCGGTGTTGAGGTTGGCGATCGAATCACTGTTCTTGGATCGGACGGCGGAAACCGCGTGACGGCTGAGGACATTGCACGTAAGATCGACACGATCTCATATGAAGTAACCTGCGGCATTTCCCAGCGTGTGCCGCGAATTTACAAATAAAGGAGCCGAAAACCCGAATGAACTACCCCCTGAAACTTTCTTTCAAGTTGCTAGCTCTGGCGAGTCAGATCTATATACGCGATTCGCAGGGAAACCTGCTTGGATACGTAAAACAAAAGCTTCTCAAGCTTAAAGAAGATATAAATGTATTCGCCGATGAGCAGCAGAGCCAGCTGCTTTTTAATATCAAAGCCGACCGCGTGATCGATTTCTCCGCCCGCTACGATTTTACCGACTCGCAGGGCCGGGTGATCGGATCGATAAAGCGGAAAGGAATGCGGTCCATATTCAAAGCTAATTACGAGATATTTGATGGGCATGGCACGCAGGTCATGCAGATCCACGAAGAGAACGGCTGGATCAAAGTGGCTGATTCTCTGATCGGCGAACTACCGGTAATTGGGATGTTCACCGGCTACTTTTTCAATCCGTCTTATATCGTGGAAAGGTCGAATGGGTCCCCTGTCGCTCGGCTTAAGAAGCAGCCGGCCTTTTTCGAAGGCGTCTTCGAGCTCGAAAAACTCGCCCAACTCTCCGAAGAAGAAGAGTCTCGCGTCCTCTTAAGTGTATTGACAATGACGTTGCTCGAGCGGGCGCGGGGTTAGAGTAGCGGAAAATATCGCACTTCGACCCGGCACAATGGAGTTCTTCAACACAGCGGACTGGAAACGATTCATCACTGATCTCTACAACAAGGTGATGGATACCGATGCGTTCGGAAATGCCGCACGCATCGCTTTTTACTTCTCGTTCGCATTTTTCCCCCTGCTGCTCTTTTTGGTTTCGCTGTTCGGGATGATCCTGGAATCGACCGAAGAGTGGAAGGCAGAGCTTTACGTCTATCTCGCCCAGATCATGCCTGGAAGCGCGTATCAGCTTGTGCGCGACACCCTCGAAGAGATCGTTCAGGGCGGAACCGGAGGGAAGCTAACCCTCGGGCTATTGATAACCCTATATTCTGCGTCCGCTGGAGTCGACAATTTACGAGCCGGCCTGAATTCCGTTTACGAGGAAGATGAGAAGCGATCCTTTTGGTGGACGAAGCTGCTCGCCCTTTTGTTGACGCTGCTTTTTATAATTCTGATCGGCGTAGCGCTGATCGTCGTTACCGCCGGGTGGAAACTGGCGCAGGTGGGGTTCCAGTCAATTGGAATGGATGTTAACTCCCCATATATCCTGGGTGCGATCCAGTGGGTCTCAGTTATCGTCGTTATGATCTTCGTAACGGCGGTGATTTACAGCGTCCTACCTTCTTTCAAGGAGTTCAAATGGGTATGGATCTCACCCGGGGCCATCGTCGCGATAATTCTCTGGCTTGCACTAACCACCGGATTTAAGTTCTACCTGCAGTATTTCAACACTTACAACAAGACTTACGGCTCGCTCGGCGCGGTGATCATCCTGATGCTCTGGATGTACCTGACCGCGGTTGCGGTCCTCATCGGCGGGGCGATCAATTCAGTCCTCACGGAAATGAGCGAAGCCGATAAAGAAGAAGGTGACCTCGCCGCGTCGACCGACCTCGTCTGAGCGGGTTGTTTGCTGCACTGAATTTCGCGATACTGTACATACCCGCCGGCCCCCGGCACGCAAAATAAATATGTCTTTAATGCTCCAGGAGATCTCGGAACAGCCCGAGGTCCTCGAACGCACGATCACTGCAGAACGCGAAAAACTCATTGGAATTGGCGACTATCTTCGTCAGAAGGAGATCGATCTGATAATTTTGGTCGCTCGCGGAAGTTCCGACAACGCGTCGCTTTTCGGCCGGTACTTAGTTGAGGTTACAACGGGTATTCCCGTCTCGCTTGCAGCTCCATCAGTCTACACGCTTTATAACGCCAAAATGCGTCTGAAGCGTGCGGTTGTGATCGGTGTCTCACAATCCGGTGAAGGGGACGATATAAACCACGTTTTGGATTCGGCGAAAGCGTCCGGAGCCTTTACTATGGCCATCACTAATGAGTCCGGGTCGACGATGGCAAGGATTGCCGACGAAACGTTGCTCATCCATGCCGGAAGAGAAAAGTCCGTAGCGGCTACAAAGACGTATACCGGTCAAATGCTGCACTTCTACTTGTTAGCATCAGTTGTTGGAGATAAACGGATTGATTACTATAAAATACCCGAGCTAACCTCGAAAGCACTTGAACTTAAAGCAAAGGTTGAAGAGGTCGCCCAACGGTACGCGTTTATGGAAAACTGCGTCGTCGTTGGACGAGGCATGAATTACGGCAATTCATACGAACTTGCCTTGAAGCTGATGGAAACGTGCTACGTCGTCGCCGAGCGATTCTCTTCGGCGGACTTCTTTCACGGCCCCCTCGCGATCGTCGAACGCCGCTTCCCTGTAATTATGTTCGCCCCGACCGGGGTAACTATCAAAAGCAACGTTGACTTGCTTAACCGGCTGAAAGAGTTAAACGCCGACTCCCTTTCGATCACCAATGATGAAGAGATTGCGAAACTCTCAGGCCAGTCGATCATGATGCCGGCTGAAGCTGACGAGTTCCTTTCGCCTATCCCGTTTATTGTCCCAGCCCAGCTTTTTTCCGCATACCTTGCCGAAGCGAAGGGGCTCAACCCGGACGCGCCGAGATCCCTAGCTAAGGTAACAAAAACGCTGTAGGTCCGTGCTAACGTGCAAAACCGGAGAAGCTCATTCGGTGGTTTTCCCGACCTTTGCGACGGTTCCGGAACCGGGGTAGAGGTATACGGCCAAGCCCTTCAAACGCGCATAGCAGGATGTTTCGATTTGGATACTCTTCTGGGCTGTACCGAGGGGGTCGGTCGAAGAATCACGTACCCAGGAAGACCTCCCGAGGCTGGCAGGCTTCAGCTTTGTAAACAGGTTAGAATTCCAATGCAGCTCGTAGAAGGGCTTCACGCATTTCACCGGCAGTTCGCCATCTCAATTCAACCTGTTTAGCGAGTGCCGTTTCGAAGACCGCTGAAACCTTTAACGGGACGTCGGGGACGCGGCGGGCGATCGGGATTATCGGTTTCTCGAATATAGCCTTAACCGTTTCAGAGATACCAGCATTGGGGCTGATATCCAGGGCGTGAGCGCCAGTAAGCAAGCTGTATGCAGTCATGCCAATACCGTAGATATCGGCGGGGGGGCGAACCTCTTTAAAGTCACGGACTTGTTCCGGTGGCATGTAAGCGATAGTCCCGGCCACATCACCAACCATCGTGACACCGCTCATACCCGTCTGCTTGTAGCTCTTCGATAGCCCGAAATCGGTAAGCTTCGAAATGAAATTCGGATAATTACCGTCGACGAGGATGTTCTGCTCCTTAATGTCACGGTGTACGAACCCGAGGCTGTGTGCAAAATCGAGCGCCGCCAGGGTTTGCTCGATGACCTTCACGACTTGCTGCCAAGGCAATTTCCCCCCTCGTTGCTTTGCCAACCTTGACGCGTCTAAGCCCGCGACGTATTCGGTAACTAAATATACGATGCCGTTGTGCGTGCCATGTTCGATGTAGCTAACAATGTTCGGGTGTTTCAGAGAGGAAGCCACCTCGATCTCGCGTAGGAATCTTTTAAGTGATTGCTCGCTGACGGCTACTTCTGGTAGCAGCGTCTTGATCGCAACGAGCCTGCCGTCCGCCACCGCTCGAGCCAGCATCACGCTTCCCATACCGCCTTGGCCCAGCACCTTGATCATCTGGTAGTTCGGAATCGGCTGGGGATTCTTCTTTAATTGCTCCCGACAATTCTCACAAAGATATGAGAGTTTCGCATCCGGGGTCGAGGCCTCTGTCTTCGCGGGCAGACCGCAGTTGATACAGGCGACGGTTATGAGCGAAGGCTCCGTTTTGTCGAAGCCCGGTACATGCGGAACCTGGCTATCACGATTGTCACCAATGACCTGTACTTCCAGCACCGTTTCCCCGCCCTGGATCCGGTCACCATGTTTCAGATACACCGAATCCACCCTGAGCCCGTTTACAAAAGTTCCGTTGGTTGAACCAAGGTCGCGTAGAAATGCCTGCGGCGGAGCGATCTCGACGATGCAGTGATGGCGGGAGAAAAATCGGTCGTGCGGGAGGCAAAAATGCGAGTCCTCGCTGCGGCCGATCATGAATGTGTCGTGTTGGTCGAATGTGAACGTTCGTCCCGTTTGTGGCCCGGCGACGACGTTAAGAGTTACACGCATCTGTAGGGATTATAATTGAAACCCGCCTGATGTTACCAATCAGGGCTGGAGTACGTTCCCGGCGATCCCGAGCACCAATATAATAATGGACATCGCGAGGGTAACGACGCCAAGTATCATACCAGCGATCGCGAGCCCGCGACCTCCAAATCGAGTAGGGTCTCGGTCTACATTTCGCATTCCGATGAACCCCACGATGGCTGCCGGTATTCCCAACCAAAGCCCGCCATAACAGCAGACAAAAATGAGGGACTATACCAAGCACAAGCGAAACTGTCGGAAGCGTCTGGTCGAGCGACCGCGGCAAATTCGCCATTCCGAACTGCGGCGCCTGATACGCGGGCGGGGTATTCTGATACGGAGCAGGTGAAGAACCGCCCGTCCAACCCGTAGGGTTCGTTGCCCTCGGGTCATTCATCATTACGGTCGGCGGAGCATCATCGGCGAAAGGGTGAGATGCACTTGCCCCGTAAGGCGACTCCTGCATCTGCGTCAGCAACTCGCCGTCGTTTAGGCAGAAATTCAGGTCGGGATCGGCGTACGCCTGTCCGCACTTTGGGCAGCGTTTCATAAAGGGTGGCCTTAGTGTTTATTTTCGGATCTCCAGCTTTTTGAAGCCTACCTTAACGCCGTCGCCCGAATAAAGCCCCGGTACTCCGACAGTCCCGTCGTATTGGTCTTTTATCGTGGTTACCAACTGGTCGTTTATATATAGCTCGATATCGGTTCCTTTGTCGCGTACTTCCAACGTATTCTCGCCCGCTCCCTCGTTGATGGCCGCTGAGTTTTTCCAAGGCACGATCGCTGATTCATTCGTCGACGTATGGCGGACGACCCGGTATCGTTTTTTCTTTGAGTCGATTAGAAAGGCATACCCCTTATTTAAAGGCTGGGGGTCGCTGTGAAAAATGAGGCCGTAGCCTAACCGAGAGTCGCCATTATTAGGGTTACGGACGGTCAACCTCGTCGAGGCTCCCAAAGTATCATAGTTGTCGGGAGCAACGAGCACGTAGTAATAGTCTTTCTGCTTAGCCGCCATCATCAACTCGTCGCCGGACATCTCGGTCGTGCCATAAACGCTGAAATCCTTGACGAACATGCTCAGATCGATCGATTCGGCGTTCCCTGAGGTAGTCGAAGGCGAGGACCCCGGGGAGGGTGAGGTTCCGGGGAACGTGTTTCCTCGGCCGGGACTTGGCGAGGTTGAAGGGCTAGTGTTGTTCGCTACATCTTGCGAAGCCAGCAAAATTAGTCCTACTACTCCGCCACCACCGCAAAGGAGTAAGAGAATGCCAAGAATACCAACGATCCACAGCCAGGACTTTGAAGACTTCTTAGGCGGTTGGGCATACGCACCCTGATTTCCAAAGCTCGATTGAATACCCTGCTGAGTGGGAGGCGTTCCAAAACCGGGGGAGGGATCGGTCGGGCGAGGCTGGCCCATCATCACGGTCGGCGGGGGGTCGTTAGAGGCGACAGTCAAAATAGCCCCGTCCTCGAGGCAGAAATTCAGATTGTCGTCCTGATAGGTCTTACGGCAAGTCGGGCAGATCTTCATTGCTTCTCCATGATGGAAATGTCGAGAACTCGACGCGCAGAATCACCACATTATACGCATTTTGTTCTCTAAACGGTATTAACGACAGGCCGTGGGGCGGAAGTTTCAGGAAAGTCCAGTGCCGCATCGGCCGCAGAACCGAATGTTTGCCGGAAAGACACTAGCGCATTTTGGACAAACACGTTCTGCCTGTTGGGGCAATTGCCCGGGAACTCGGGACACGAACCCAGGGGTCACTTGGGGCCGAGTTTGCGCCATGGAGGGCGAAATGCTAAGCCCGCACCGTCCACAGAATCTGGAGTTCAGTGGCAGCGGCGATGAACACCTCGGGCAGGGGAAAGAGTCTGCGGGTTGGTCACCTGCGCTCACGAGAGCGAAGGAACGATTCCCACAACGACCACAGAATCGGACGCCTTCAGCGAAGCGCGATCCGCATTGGGTGCAGGCGACGATACCTGGCATCAGACTTGACCCGGCACCGCTGCTTGCTGTCCCCTCCGAAGGCGAAGGCTGGCTTGAACCACCGTGCGGTGACCGCAATTGCGCTTGGATGACCTGCTCTGAGGCCCCCTCGCGGATCTCGATCACCCTCTCGTCATCCTTTTCACCTGCTCGTGAAACGCGGAGGACATGTTGTCCGGCCGGAATGTCAGAGATCACCACCCTGCCCGAACCGCCGATACTTCCCTTTCGCTCGTCATTTACATAAACCTCAGCGTTTGGAGGCCCCAGTACCACAAGGCGTGAGCGACCGAGTTTGTTCGTTTCGTTAACATCCGATGCAGCCTCTTCGAGCTCGTTGATGAACTCGCTTACCGTTTGGGGCCGGTCATTCGGCTCGATCTCGAGCGACCGCATGATCACCTTTTCGACATCGATCGGTATATCCGTTCGGATCGAAGAAAGCGGCGCGGGCTTATGCATGATCTTCTGCATCACCAGCTGCATCATGTCGCCGGTGAACGGTGTGCGTCCGCCGAGCATCAAATAGGCGATCGTACCGAGAGCGTAGATGTCCGCCCGAATATCGACCCCTAGCTCCGGCTGCATTTGCTCGGGAGCCATGAACTCCGGCGTGCCGATGATGCCTCGGGATGAAGGTGTCGCGTTTGAGCTGAAGTCCGTAACGGTTTGATTGACTATCTTCGCAAGGCCGAAGTCGCCGACCTTGATGAATCCGTCGCCCGACTTCCCTTTCTGCATCAGGAAGATGTTGGCCGGCTTGAGATCGCGGTGCAGGATACCGAAATCGTGTGCCGCGTCCACACCGTCCGCTATCTGACGAAGGAATCTCACGGCCCGTTTTACAGGAAGGGTCCCCTCTCGGCGAAGCAATCGGTGAAGTGTCTCCCCTTCGACGTATTCCATCACAAGATAGAACACACCGTCCTCGCTCTCGCCGAAGTCGGTAACGCTTACGGTATTCGGATGCTGGATCGACGCCGCGGCTTGGGCTTCACGCTCGAATCGAGCGATCGCCTCGCCTTCCTGCAGGTCATCACTATTCAGGACGTCTTGCCTGACTGTCTTAACAGCGACCCGGCGCGTGTCGAACTTTTTGTCGCGGGCCAGGTACACCTGCCCCATCGCTCCGCGGCCCAAGCGTTTCTCAAGCCAGTACCGCCCAGCGATCAGTTGGCCACCCGGTAATGAAAGGCGCGTCTGCGTCTGATCGAACTGGCACACGGCCACTTCGTCACCAAAACAGAGATCACATTTCGGGCATTCCTTCATCGTTGGAGGTCGGAGAGCGAAAGAGAATTATCCTATCTTATAACGCGAATTCCTAACAGTTTTTGCGGTTTGCACTCTAAAAACCTTAATTGCTATAATCCAGATTCGCTTCTGGGTCGATAGCTCAGTCGGTAGAGCAGCGGACTCTTAATCCGCGGGTCGCAGGTTCGATCCCTGCTCGGCCTACCAGTTAAGAAAAGCCACCGAGGATTCGGTGGCTTTTCTTTTATACCTTATCCCGCCAACGCAACACCTCATCTCGCAACAATGGATTCTGTTGAAAACTTCCCGTCTGCCCCTGTGCGGCGGTGGCGCGCTGAATGTGCCAATAACTCAGGCCGAGTTTCCCGACCGCACGAAGGTATCGGCTGCGGGCAAAGTACTTGCCGCTGAATATTCCGCTAAGTAGCCACATGGAGCTCTTGATCGCCGAGGTTGCCGTCTTCAAGTTCTCTTCCGATATCAGACCACGCGCGACATCTAATGCGAGCATGTCGTTCAGTATTCGCCGCTGGCGTCGCATAATGAAGAAACAAAACCCCATGAAGATAAAGAAAAGCGGGACTTCAAGGATCAAATAGAACGTAAAGAAGCCGCAGAGTCCTACGTTCTGTCCGCCGAGCCCAAGGCTGTCGCATGTTGGTTCGAGACCGAACGAAACGATCAGGATCGTAACCACAACTCCCAATCCATTCCAGATCCCGTGCAGTATCATCGCCGCGAGCCAACCGAGGACCGGCATGGCGATACGAACCGGCCAGGAGTGCGACTCACGCGATATCCCGCAGCCAATGCCGGTCATTGCGGTGAAAGTTACGTGAGCAAAAGGCGAAAGGATCCCGCGGAGAGTGAACAGAAGCATAAAGCTCCAAAATGCTTCCGAGCTTAGCCCGAACTCCGCATACGCTTTGTTCAACCCACCACCGTAATAGAGCACGTTTTCGACAGTCGCGAAACCCAACGCAATGACGCCGCCATAAACGATGCCGTCGAGGATATCATCGAAGTACCGCCTAAAAAATATCAGCAACACCAACAACCCCATCCCCTTCGTACTCTCTTCGAAGAGGGGTGCGGAAATGACAGCAGTAGCGATCTCCCCTAGTGCAGGAGCCCCTGTCGAAACCGCGAAGGCTGCCACGGCGATGGAACCGAAAACCGTGTTCCCGATGAACGATACAAGGACCGAAACTATCGCTCCCCAGGCAAAGGCAAACGCCAGCAGCCATATGGGTTCTGGGTCGTACCGATCCAGGCCGACAAGCGGCAGAATGTAAAGCAAAGCGGGAGTAAAGGCGATCGCCGTTGCGAGCAGAGCAGGAACCGGCTCCAGCAGTAACACGAAAAGCGCAGCGACCACTACCCCAAGTACGACAAACACCAACGTCCCAATGCCGATCCCGACAAAAAGACCCGTGCGGTTCGGTGGCGGTTTCGGCGGCTCCAGGTTCCCGAGCCCCATGTTCGACAGGGACATCTGCACGCTCTTCGTCTGAGGGGCCTGCTCCACGGCCTCTTGAAATTGCTGCATTTCGATCTGCCGGAACGCCTGCGGCGGGATCGCGGGAGCCGTCGCTTCAGCCTCGATCGTTACAATTCCAGTCGTCCCGTTTCGTCCGAACTGGACCACGTCACTGGAATTGAGTTTGGCGGTTTCCACTCGGTTGCCGTTCACCAGGGTCCCGTTAGTACTTTGGTTATCACGAACGTAGAAACCATCGGGCCGGGCCTCAATAAAGGCGTGCTGCTTAGAGGCGATCCGCTCGGCTCTGGGGTCGAATCTTACGGTGCAGGTTTCACTCCGTCCGATCGTTATAAACCCCGATTCCAGGTCAAATACCTGCCCCTCAAGCGAACCACTGGTGATGGTGAGCCTCAATTTCATACGACAATCATAGGAACAAAAAGCTCGAAGTCAAGTTCGTTGACCTCGAGCCTTAAATTCTTCTTTATGCTTGGTTTTCTATAAGTTACCGCGATGGATTTGGCCCACGGCGTTAATGAGTCGCTTTCTATTTTGAATGATTGTTTTGTTGGCCGGGTGGAAACTTAGGAAGCTGCCCGTGATGCAGCATCGCGCATGACAAGATCGAAGGTGCCAGGGCCCACCTTCTTGAATCGGCGATTGCGATTGAGTGAAACTGCGACCGATATAGTCGGGTTGTTCCCCTTGAACTCCATACCTCCAGCAACTAGAAGATTGTAAAGTTCGTTCACGTGAAGCGGCTGCCCTGCTTCACGAAGCAAAAGCGTACAGGCTTGTGTGATAGTCCTGTCGGCGAAGCGGTAGCTTAGCGGCTCTATATTATTACCGCGTGAAGGAACGTTCCGCTTCTGGCTGAAATAAGAAACGTTTCCCTGGCCTCCTGACTTTAATGAAGGCTCACGCTCTGAACGACCCATCGGAGGTTCCGAGCGTGTCGGGTAACTTTTGACCCGATCGTAGTCGTCCTCAATTGTAAGCGTCTTGAACGAATTCGAACCGCGATTTCCGGACCGCATCGTTACCAAAAGACTATCAATAGCGGACTCAGTTTGCGCGGCGCTGTTCTCTAGTGCCTGAATTTCCTGTCTAAGCCTGTCTGATTCGATCTCGACCTCACGCAGCCTCGCCATGAGACGATGTTGGGCGTTACGCGTCTCGCGAAGGCTTTTCTCAAGTGTTGCAATAAGGTTTTCGTCTAACATGTTGAAAACAGGCTTTTTATTACTTCTTATTGGGGGCTACTTTAGCGGTCGAGTATCAACGGTTTCGATCTATGACGAAGTTGGGAATCTCGTCCAATGCATCACGATACTCGGTTTGCGGAAATATTTCAAGGTTTTTTCTCGCCTCACGGGCGTAACCTATTGCTATTTCACGGACTTGCGGCAAAATGTCAAATCGCTCGAGTTCCTCTGCGATCTCATTTCGGGCCTCCTCGTTGTATTCCCCCGAGATCATTACCTCTTCCACCAGGCCCTTCAGGCTGGGTTTCGCCTGGAGAAGCTTGATCATGGGAAGCGTCATTTTCCCTTCGAGCAGATCGGCACCTGCGGCCTTGCCCAGCGATGTCGTATCCGATGTAAAATCGAGAAGATCATCCGCAAGCTGGAATGCTATCCCCAGATTCATCCCGTAGTCGCGCATTGAACGCTGACGGTCCGGAGTTACCCGGCTCAGGATCGCCCCGATCTCCCCGCAACCGGCGAACAGGTACGCGGTTTTTCGTTGCAGGATGTCAAAATATTCCTCTTCCGAAAGATCGATCTTTCCGATCGTGGTGAGTTGGATCAACTCGCCTTCCGTCATTTTTCGGGTCAGCCGCGTTAGAATGTCGAGGATCTCGAGTGATCGCTCTCTGAGCGACGTCTCGAACGCCGACATGTAAAGCCAATCGCCCATCAAAACGGCAGCGTGATTGCCAAAACGAGCATTAATGGTGGCACGGTTACGTCGCAGGTCGGCATTGTCGATGATGTCGTCATGGACCAGCGTGGCGGTGTGCAGCATTTCCATCACCGTCGCCAGCCGGATGACATTGTCCGAATCGCCCCCTCCGCCCGCCACATAGTTCGCAAGGATCACCAACGCCGGTCGCACCCGCTTGCCACCGGAAGACCGTAAGTAGTCCCCCAGGTAATCGATCACCTGAATGTTCGAGCGCGCCTGCCGTTCAAACTCGGCTTCCACGAGCCCCATTTCGTCCTTTATAAGGCCGAAGATCTGGCGCGCGGCACTGCCTGGTATCAGCTCCGACTTCTGTGTGGCGAAAGTGTGCGACATTCGTTAATTAAGGTTGGCGCCTGCTGCCTTGGGGTCAGGCTCTGGGATAGGAGCCAATGTGATCTCGCCACTCGCTGACACTTCGAAAACCTTCCGCGATAGCGGGTAAGGACGCTGGTCGGAGTCCGTAGCCACTTGGAGGCTCATTTTACCTTGGAAGTCGGCATCGGCAGATTTTGACCAGCATATCAGGAAGTCACGATTTGGTATCCCAGCATAGAATGGGTCACCGATATGTTCTGCAATAACTTCCCTCATTTGGGGACTCAGTAACCGCACCGCGTCGAAACCGTCCATAGTATTGATGATGAAAAACGCGTTTTCGCCCGGAAAAGCCATCATCTCGATACCTTGGGATCGTTGATGCAAATTCGCGAACGAGGCTTGATAGATCGATTCAAGATCCACTCCCCACCTACCTTGGTCGTCCTGATTGACGTAGCTGTAGCTTTCCACCGTGTCGATCACAAAACCGAGATAAACTGCGTCTGCGACCAATTCGTGAACAAGTTCGACCGGAGTCTTAGCCAGCAGTTCCCGAGACATTAGCTGCGGCATCAGATAGTTTCGGGCTTCTACCCAAGGGAGATCGCGAGCCGCCGTTTCCGTTCCTTTGATCAATGCTTCAAGGTGGGCTTTAGCAAGTTCCTCGAGATCCGCTTCGGTCTGCGAGCTCAACAGGAAATTCGAGTGCAGGTTGGTCAATCCGATGAGTTGTCCGTCGGTTTCCACGATCAATGGGTCATCCGACAGCGAGAAAATCCGGTCAGGGTAGAGCTTTGAAAGTACGGCATGAACTCGTCGCTGAAACGCGCGCTGTTCGTCGCCATCGCTTTTCTTAAATAGATTTACAAAATGCGAACTCATCAATTGCTCCGGTAGTTGTCGAACTGCATATCGATCCCGAAGTCTTTTCCCTTGAGAGCGGAAATGACTTCCTGGAGAGTATCTCGATCTTTCCCGGAAACTCGGACCGTCTCGCCCTGGATGGAGGCCTGTACCTTATATTTACCATCCTTGATGAACTTGACGACTTCCTTCGCTTTATCGGTGGGAATTCCCTGCTGGATCTTCACAACCTGCCGGACCGTGCCGCCTGCGGCAGGCTCGATATTCTGGTAGTCAAGCGCTTTCAAAGAGATTCCACGCTTTACCAATTTGCTCTGCAATATGTCGTTCATGTTGCGGAGTTTTGTTTCGTCTTCCGCGGAAAGCAGCAAGTCTTTATCCTGCATCTCAACTGTCGCCTTGCTTCCCTTGAAATCGAACCGCTGCGAGATCTCTTTAGTGGTTTGGTGGAGGGCATTCGTGACCTCCGCGTAGTCCGTCTTCGAAACGATATCGAATGAATTTTCCTTAGCCATAAACGATTATTTTGCCACAGAACCTTGCTCTTCAGAACCTAAGGCACCTTCTCAGTTAATTTTATAATATTGATTGAAATTAATTGGGAACGAAAAGAACTCTTTCGGACCGGAAAGCGATAAAGTAAAGCGATTAGTCAACGAATTCGAAGCGTATTTCTTCGCTCAGGTCGAAGAAATTCAGGAAGTTTTCCGTCGTCTGTTCCGCGAGGGTCTCAAAATCGACCCCATAGAGATCGGCTAAAAATCGGGCCGTATGAACAACATAAGCGGGTTCGTTACGCTTGCCTCGGAACGGCACCGGAGTGAGGAACGGGCAATCCGTTTCGACCAGCAAGCGATCCAAAGGAACCACCTTTGCTGCATCACGTAGATTCTCAGCCTTCTTAAAAGTGACGTTCCCGGCAAATGAAATCAGGAAGTTCAAAGGCAGCAACTCCTTTGCCATATCTGCCGTGCCGCCGAAACAATGCATTATCCCGACGGGCTTTCCACTGGACCCCACCCCATACTCGTCCCGCAAAATCTCGACCGTTTCTTCATCGGCATCTCTACTGTGCACGATGATCGGCAGCCCCAGCTCTTGGGCCTTCCTGATCTGCCTGCGAAACACTTCCCGTTGAACGTCCCGCGGGCTGTGATCGTAATAATAATCAAGCCCGATCTCACCCCACGCGATCACCTTCTCCGAACTTGCGAGATTGACCAAGTGCTCCTCAGCTGCGTCGTCGTAGAGCTTCGCGTCGTGCGGATGCACCCCGACGCTGGCAAAAACGTTTTCGTATCGCTCAGAGACGGCAACAGCCTTTCTGAAATCATCCGAATGCGGATCGCCCGTTCCGACATTGAGCACTGCGACAATGCCCGCTTCACGAGCTCTTTTTACGACCTCGTCGCGATCGTCGTCAAATGCCTCGCCATCGATGTGGCAGTGGGAATCGATCAGCATTATTTCAGTCGCGCACCGATCTCTACATCTTCGATAAACGTCGCGAGCGACGGATTCGGGCCAGAGTTGTCCTCGAGCGACGCCGCGCAGATCATCCCTTGTGATTCCAGACCCCGCATTTTTCGCGGTTTGAGGTTGGCGACCACGACGACCTTGCGGCCGATCAGCTTTTCGGGCTCATAGTACTCGGCGAGGCCCGCGAGGATCTGGCGAGGCGTCACTTCTCCGAGATCGACTTCAAACCGAAGAAGTTTGTCAGCCTTAGGCACCCGCTCGGCGACCTTTATTTCACCAACTCGAAGCTCCACTTTCAGGAAATCATCGATCGTGATGAACTGTTCTTCCTCCGCTTGGTCCGACACACCATCCGTCTCCGCTACCGGCACCGCAGTAGGTGTTTCGCCCACTTGTTTCGCGTCGGCCCTATTCTGTTCGGGATGTCCACTTTCGTCCTTTATCTCGCTCATAACTTTCGCTTTATCTATCTGAGGAAACACTGCCTGGCTTTCTCCGATGGCGATGCCTTCTGACAGCCCTCCCCATTTCAAATCTGCCGGGTTTAGTTTGATGAGATCATCGTGCAAGCCCAATTGCCTGTAGATGTTCGCACTGGCATCCGGCATCACGGGATGCAGCATCACCGCGAGCCATCGAATCGTTTCCGCTGCACGGTAGAGCACCGCGTTCAGCGTCTCAGCTTGGTTCTCATCCTTCACCAGCACCCACGGTTTCGCGTCCGATATCATCTTGTCGATCCGCGCGATTACCGCCCAAAGGGTTTCCAATGCCTGGCTGAATTCGAAATTGTCGAACCTGCGAATGAATTCGTCCCGGGCGTGTTCGAGCACTGAAACGATCTCGCCGCCGTCCGGTTCAAGTCCCGCGCGCCTTGCGTGAATGTAGTTCTCCTCCACGATCTTCCCGCTCGGAATTCGCCCGTCGCGATACTTCGAGATCATCGAGAGTGTACGGGCCGTCAGGTTTCCCAACCCTTTGGAAAGATCGGCCGTCGCGCGATCGATCAGGATCTCATAGCCGAACTTTCCGTCCTGCCCGAACACCATCTCCCGGAGGACAAAGTACCTGACCACGTCCACCTGAAAATGTTTATGTAATACATCAACATCGATGATATTCCCCAATGTTTTCCCCATCTTGCGGCCATCGGCGTCCAGCCACATGCCATGGGCGTAAACGCCTTTGGGGAGCGGCAAACCCGCCGCGTGGAGAAACGGCATCCAGTAGACCGTGTGGAATCGAAGTATATCCTTTCCCACGAGGTGGAATGCGGGCCAGTACTTTTCGAAGCCCACTTCCCGGTCCCTATCGTTACCGTAACCGAGCGCGGTGATGTAATTTGAAAGGGCGTCCAGCCAGACATACATCACATGATTGTCGTCGCCAGGCACCGGAACGCCCCACGAAACCGACTTCTTTTCCCGACTGATCGATAGGTCTTGCAATCCACCGCGAACGAAGGACAGCACCTCGTTCCGCCTGGCGTCAGGCCGCACGAGATTTGGGTCGCGTTCGATCAAATCTAAAAGAAATTCCTCATAGTCCGAAAGCCTGAAGAAGTAGCTTTCCTCCGCGACCTTGTCCAGAGCTCGCTCGTGGACCTTGCAGAAAGGGACGTCGGAACCTTCGGGCGTGTAATACTCATCCTCGAGTTTAAACGCCGCACACGGCGCACAGAACCAGCCTTCATAGAAGTCCCTGTATATAGTGTCGTTCCCTTTCGGTGTCTTGTTCTTCGCGATCTCGCGCCAGAGATGCTGAACGCCCTCATAGTGGAACGGTTCGGTGGTCCGCATGAAGATGTCGTAACCGCCGTTATCGGGATCGAGGCCGAAATCGGCGAACATCCGCTTCAATTCGCCCGAAATAAAATCGACCTGTTCCTGCGGACTGCGACCATTCTGTTCCGCCGCTCGTTGGATATTGATCCCGTGCTCGTCCGTTCCCGTCAGAAAATACACGTCGAAACCACGCTGTTTCTTATAGCGGTGGATGACGTCAGCGACGATCGTCGTATAGAGATGGCCCAAATGCGGCAGGCTATTTGCGTAATAAATGGGCGTCGTTATGTAAAAGGTCTTCATCCGGAAAAAATTAAAGTGTAGCGTGGAAGCTGCATTTTATCCACACGCTACACTTTTCGAACTCTTGATGGATACTACTTTAGCCTTTGTTTATCAGCCGCGGAAAACTCATCGGTTTCCTTATATCGAGGCATAGCCGGCAAACTCGCGATCTTCACGCCGAGTGCCATGCCGAGTTCGGCATTCTGGATCATCGCGCCGGTATCCCACCAATCCTTATATTCATCCGAAGCCTGGTGATAGTACTTCGCAGTGTATTCATTAAAGAATCCCAGCGCCTCGCCCTTCAATGGTGTAACGAACGCATCGCCGTGACGAAGAGAGAGTGCCGGAATGCCCACCTTTGCAAATGGAAAATGGTCAGAACGGAAGAAAAACCCCTGCTCCGGCCTCATATCGCCCTCGACGGTCATATTCCGTTCCGCGGCGACCGCGCTCACGACCTTCTCGAGCGTGGATCGTTCAGCCCCCAACGCTGAGAAGTCAGTCACCCTTCCAAAGAAATTCACGCCGTCGATGTTAACGTTCGCAGCGATCTTGTTAAGTGGGACGAGAGGGTTCGTCGCAAAGTACTCGGCTCCGAGCAACCCTTGTTCTTCAGCAGTTGGGAAAAGGAAATAGGCGGAACGTTTCGGCCGTTCCTTCTTAGGCATTTTCGCCAGAGCTTCGGCGATCCCGAGCGTCGCCGCTACTCCGGAAGCATTATCGTATGCACCGTTGTAGATCTTATCTCCCGTCGCATCCGCTTCGCCGACACCAAGGTGGTCCCAGTGTGCCGTATAGAGAACGTATTCGTCCTTCAATTTAGCGTCGCTCCCTTCGACGGAGCCCACGACGTTGGGCGATTCAAATGATTTGAACTCACTCTTCAGGTTCAGTTTCACCTTCAGGCCTGTCTTTACAGGTTTGAACCCTCGTGTTCTCGCCGATGCCATTAGTTCATCAAGGCCCGGCAACATACGCTTAACAGCGTCGTATGTCATCCAGGATTTAATGTTCAAGAAGGGCGTCTTGTCGTTTGGAGTGCGAGCGATCTCGTACCGCCAATTTCCGTTGGAACTCCTCACTACGTTCCATCCGTATCCGGCGGACTCGTTCGTGTGAATAAGGATCACCCCCGCTGCCCCTCTGCGTGCTGCTTCTTCGTACTTGTACGTCCACCGGCCGTAGTAGGTGAGGGCCCTGCCGCCAAATAGATTGGGTTCCGCTGCGGTCGCCGGCGGGTCGTTGACCATGATAAGCAGAACTTTCCCCCGATAATCTTCCGCAGGGCCGCTGTAATCGTTCCAGTTGTAGATCGGAGCGTCGATTCCGTAGCCCACAAATACCAGCTCTGAATCGAGCGACACACTATCCCTCTGAGCGCTCGTAGTAGCTACGAATTCGTCCGCGAATTTGAACGATTCCGCTCCCTTCGGGCCGGTTACTTCTAGTTTCGTGTTCGGGTCAGCCTTTACGCCTACCATCTTCACGTTTTGGAAATAACTGTTTCCATTTCCCGGCTTTACGCCCGCGGCCTTCATCTCGTCGGCAATATACTGGGCTGCACGCCGCCCCCCTTCCGTTCCCGGGCCTCGGCCTTCCATATCGTCCGCCGAGAGCCGGATGACTCGCTGCCTCATCTTTTGGGCATCAAAGTTCTTTGAAAAGTCCTGGCCGAGTGCAAGATGCGCTGCGAGCGTAAGAAGCAGTAAAAAGCTGGCTAATCTCTTCATCCTTATGTGTTCCCTGAGGTGTTGGAGAGCTTATATCTAAAGTAAATTATAAACACTTAGCCCTTAATTAGGGACATTGCCTCCGCACGAGTTCTCGGATCCCGCCGGAATCCGCCGAGTACCGCAGAGGTAACGGTGATCGCACCCGGCTTTTTCACCCCTCGAAGCGTCATACAAGTATGTTCCGCCTCGATCACAACCATCACCCCCAGTGGCTTGAGTTGATCGTATAGAGTGTTCGCGATCTCCTGGGTCAGTCTTTCCTGAACCTGGAGGCGCCGGGCGAAGATCTCCGCGACCCGAGCCAACTTTGACAGTCCGACGATCCTGCCGCCCTTAGGGATGTACGCTATGTGGCACTTTCCAACGAAAGGGGCGAGATGGTGCTCGCACACGGAGGCGATCGAGATGTCCTTCACCAGAACCATCTCATCATGCGAATCGCCGGGAAGCGGCACGATATGCTCGCGGGCGTCCTGCCACATCCCATCGGTCAACTCCGCGTAAAAGTCCGCGACCCTCTCGGGCGTCTTTTGCAAACCGTCTCGGTTCGGATCCTCACCCATTCCCTCGAGCACCAACCGTACGCCGGCTGCGATCTTCTCAAGGTCAACTTTTGCTTTCTTCTTTGCCAAGATTATTTACTCGCTTCAATTTGATCAGGACCAGAGCTCTTCCGTTCAGCTTTTACCGTATCGGCGACCGCCTTTACTGAAACGCCGTTTGCCGCCGCTGCTGCCTTAAGGTCCTCAAATTCCGGTTTCGCGTTCACGGCCTCTTCACCAATGAATGCAGTTTTTACTGCAACCTCGCCAAACTCGGTTTCTATCGTGCTGAGCTTGCGGACCAGGCTATGCCGCGCCACTCGCTGAACCCTGACCCCGATCGTCGAGGTTTCGCGATAAAGAAGGTCGAGGAATTTGGCCTCATCGGCGAAAGCGCACAGGACAGATACGAGCGTGGCCGGCCGGTTCTTCTTCATCTGTATCGAAGTGAACCAACAATCTAGAGCCCCCTCACTCAGGGCTCGTTCCATGAAATGCCCTAATATCTGCGGAGAAAGATCGTCGATGTTCGTCTCCAGGAGTGAAAGTTCGTCAACCGAATCGTTCCTTCTCGAACCTGCCACCTCCCCGATCATGACCCGGAGCACATTCGGGAATTTTTCGTAGGTGCGGGTCCCCGCACCGTATCCGGAGACTTCAAGCTTTAGTTCAGGGATTCGCCCGTAACTATTACATATCGCTGTGATTATCGCAGCACCAGTCGGCGTGATGAGCTCTCCTTCGATCTCGGTCGAGTAGAACGGCACTTCCTTTAAGAGCTCCGCGACCGCCGGAGGGGGCACCGGGAACTTCCCGTGCGCCATTTCGACGAAGCCACTGCCTACGTGGATCTTCGAACATGCGAACTGTTCGATACCGAGCATCTCAAATCCGATGCATGCCCCGACAATATCGATGATCGCATCTAGTGCACCCACTTCGTGGAAGTGCACTTTTTCCAAACCTACACCGTGGACGAACGCTTCGGCGACAGCCAGGCGCTTGAAAATTGCGATCGCGCGTTCTTTCACATTATTCGAGAGTTCGGAGCTTCGAATGATCCGCTCGATCTCGGGCAAATGCCGATGCTTTTTCTCGTCCGGGATACGAACACCCACATGTGTAGAAGAGATCCCGGAACGGTCGACCTTCTCGACCGCCAGTTCAAATTCTGGAAGATTCAGCTTCCCCAATTCGCCTTTTAGTGCCTCCGCGTCAACTCCGGCCCCGATCAACGCGCCGAGGATCATGTTTCCGCTGGCACCGGCGAAACAATCGAAATACAACGTCTTCATTCACGCAAGAGTGTACCGTTTCACGCCACTAGATGGAAATTCACCTGTGACCCGAGATCTCAACTCCGACTGATACAAATAAGCCGCGTATAACGCGTTTGTAGTTCAGGAGTGAATCATATGAATCTAGTTTCCAGGCTGACAGCCGTCCTCGCCATAGTCGCATTCGCTAACATTTTTGCATTCGCGGATACCCGTATCCGCTTCGCCAAAGGCCGCACGTCCGCCACTGTTACCGGCAAGGTCGGTCGTGGCGGCCGGGTTTGTTACTTCGCCGGGGCCCGCGCGGGCCAGCAATTCAACGCGACCGTCAGTTCGCGAAGCGGTAAGGTCATGATCTTCGAGAGCGGCGAAACCAGCTACGCTTACGAGGTCGAGCAGGCCGGCGACCAGTCCGTTTGCGTCGATAACCTCGCTGGGGCAACCACCTATACGCTGACCGTGTCGATTCGTTAGATCGGTCCTTTTTGGTTAACCGCCGGGCAGAACGTATAATTTCGGTTTCGGATCTATAGGAAATTCCTGACCGTAATGACGTTAACCGAACTTCAAACCGTACTTCGCGATAAGGTTCGCGAGGCCGCTCAAGGCAAATTCCAGATCGAACTCGACCAGGTCGTCGCCGAGGTTCCACCCAAGACGGAACTCGGCGACCTTGCGTTTCCGGTCGCGTTCGAACTCGCCAAACGGATAAAACAGGCCACAGGCGAAAAGCAAAACCCACGCAATATCGCAGAGGCTCTCAAAGCCGAGCTCGAAACTCTGGAATTCGTCGACCGGGCGGACGTCGCTGGGGCCGGTTATCTAAACGTCTATTTCGATCGAGCCCGGTTCCTTATTGAAAACCTGAACGAATCACCGCTTCCTTCGTTGAAGGAGAGCGGCGGGCCCAAGGTCTGCGTCGAGCACACCTCCGTCAACCCGAACAAGGCCGCACACATCGGCCACGTCCGTAATTCGGTACTGGGCGATACTTTCCAACGCATCCTCAAGGCCACAGGCAAGCGTGTTGAGGTTCAGAATTATATCGACAACACTGGCGTGCAGGTCGCTGACGTAGTTGTTGGGTTCGTATATTTGAACCAAATGAACTTGGATCAAATTAAGGCACTTGATGAACTAAATACCGCGCACGGCATCTCGTTTGACTACTATTGCTGGGATCTCTACGCCCGCGTTGGCCAGGAGTACCAGGCTAAGGAGGAATTGAAAGCAAAGCGATCTGAAGTGCTGCACCTGATCGAGGAAGGTGACAACCCCACCGCGGAACTCGCTGACTACATTGCTACCCGAAACGTCGAGTGCATCACTAAAACGATGGAGCGGTTCGGTATCCGGTACGACCTGCTCCCTCGCGAGTCCGAGATCTTGCACCTGCATTTCTGGAACAAAGCCTTCGAGCAGATGAAGGAGCGTGGTGTGATCCGTTATGAGACCGAAGGTAAACACGCCGGCTGCTGGGTGATGCCGTTCGAATCCCACGAGGGCACCGACGAACACGAAGCTGATAAGATCCTCGTCCGCTCGAACGGCACTGTGACCTATACAGGCAAAGACATCGCTTACCAAATGTGGAAGCTCGGTGTTCTCGGGATGGACTTCCACTATAAGCCGTTCTTCAAATACGTCGACGGAAAAGAGATCTGGATCACGACTGCAAACGAAGCTGAAGCCGCCACGCCTCCTCACGAATTCGGCCATGGAACGGTTGTTTACAACGTCATCGACTCGCGTCAGTCTTATCCGCAAGAGGTCGTAAAGAAAGGGGTTGCCGCTATCCACCCCGAGATCGGTGAACGGGGCAGCGTCCACCTTTCTTACGAAATGGTGACATTGTCGCCTTCCGCCGCAGAGGAACTTGGCTTCGAGGTCAGTGAAGAAGATCGAAAAAAACCGTTCATAGAAATGAGCGGCCGGAAGGGTCTTGGCGTAAAGGCCGATGATCTGCTGACACGACTCGAGGAAAAGGCCCTGGAGGAGGTCGAATCAAGACATCCCGATTCACCCGAAGACGAGAAACGCTTCATCGCTCACCAAATCGCGGTCGGAGCCTTGCGTTATTTTCTGCTGAAATTCACGCGCAACACCGTGATCGTGTTCGATTTTAAAGAGGCTTTGTCTTTCGAAGGCGAAACAGGATGCTTCTGCCAATACTCTGCAGTCCGAGCTAATTCCATATTTCGGAAACTCGCGGAGAGAAACGAGTTTGAGGGCGGCTCAAGCTTCACAGATACAGCGAAAATTGCGGATGTTTTCTCTTCCGATGCAGGTGACGACATCTGGTCGATCCTGATTCTTGCCTCGCGTTTGAACGAAACCGTCGAGGCCGCTGCGATGCAGAACGAGCCCGCGATCCTGGCAAAATACACGTTCAACCTCGCTAAGGCGTTCAACCTGTTCTATCACAATCACAAGATCATCGCTGAAGCCGATCGGGTAAAACGTTCGGTGCTTATCGCCGTGGCAAATTCCGCTCGCAGGTCGCTCACCGGTGCCCTCGCTACAATGGGAATCGAAGTGCCGGAAAAGATGTAATTGACAGGGTGCGCGAGATTTTGTTACAAGTGATGTCAATGTCTGACCGTACTCACGTGAACGTCTCCAAGACCTGGCGAAGCAGCTTCGCTTGGCGTTGGTG
>JAEZJR010000315.1 GCA_023415725.1 Acidobacteriota bacterium | reverse complement strand
ATCTCGAGCGGTTCCTCTTCGTCCAAGTCTCGAAGATCGGCGTAATCCTTGTGGCGGAACATCGCGTTGTCGTCGAAGGTGACCTTGGCGTCCAGGGCGATGAGGCGATTGTCTTTGGTAAGAAGGAACGGATTGATCTCGACGAGCGAGGCGTCGATCTTCTCGTATGCTTCGTAAAGCGAGAGCATGAACTTTGCGGCCTGGTTCACGAGGTCGTTCGGGATGCCGAGCCCGAAGGCGAGTTGGCGAGCTTGGAAGGGACGGAGACCAACAGACGGGTCGATCGTTTCTTTCAAGATCAGCTCAGGCGTCTCCTCGGCAACCTTCTCGATATCCATTCCGCCAGCGGACGATGCCATGAAGACGTTGCGGCCCGTGACCCGGTCGAGCGTTATGCCGAGGTAGAATTCCTTATCGATCGGCAGGCCCTCCTCGATCAGGAGCGTTTTCACTTCGCGGCCCTCGGGACCGGTCTGGTGGGTAACGAGCATCATCCCGAGCATCTGCGAGGCTATCTCCTTGGCCTCGGCGGGCGATTTGGCGAGTTTCACGCCGCCGCCCTTACCGCGCCCCCCCGCGTGGATCTGCGCCTTGACGACGACAACGTCGGTGCCCAATTCGGCAGCCGCTTTTTCGGCTTCTTCCGGCGTGCGGGCGACGATGCCGCGGGGAACGGGGACGCCGTATTCTTTGAGGAGTGCCTTACCTTGATACTCGTGAATTTTCATATTTGTGTATGACGAGCTGTTAGCCTGTCTATGTCGATTCCTGGCTGTCGGGGTGTGATCCTTAAGCGTCAAATCACCACAACAGAACAGGCTAACAGCCTGTTCTACGATAAAAGGAAAATAAAATCTTAGCTTTCGGATGGGCAAAAATCAAAAGGCGGCCGACGTGGCCGCCTTTTGATCATCAGCGTTTTGATGTCCTAGCGGATGAAAACCTTGAGGACGAGAAGCCGCCAATTGCCGTTACGCTTCACGTACTCGTAATTGAATGTCACGGGCAAGGGCTTCGTATTGTATTTACCTTCGATGACCATGATGTCGAGGCCTTGTTCCGAACGGAGACGCGGCTTTGCCGTGTATTCCGGTTCGGAGGAGGTCGCCTTGGAGAGGATCGGCATCACCTGGCGCTTTTTGGTGATGAAATCCTGGAAGAAGCTCTGCATCTGGTCCTTGGTGTACGTCTGCTTGAAGTCCTGGGAGGTCTTCTCGTACATCTTGGAGAAATCACCCTCGCTGATGGAGTAAGCGAAGTCTGCGGTCGTTTCCTTCACAAGGGCGTTGAGCAATTCGTCGCCGGGCAACCCGCTGTCGGTGTCGCTATCGCTGTCACGGTCGGTCGAAGTGTTGAACGGGTTATCGCTGCCGGTGTTTGATGCCCGGTCATCGTTTTTGGGGCAGGCGCAGCCGAGGGCGATGAAGCCCACGATCGCGAGAGCGATCAAGCCGTTCGAAAGGTTTCCGCGGCCGGCCAGGATGTTGTGTATGATCTTCTTCATTTCTTTCTCCAGTCTGTGTGGGTGTGAGGTCTAGTTTTTCCGCCACGGCGCCAGCAGGTTGACCCAACTGTCGACGGACTTCTGATATTCGGTCGCGCACCGAACGGCACGTTCTTTCGGCAGGTACCCCTCCGATACGATCTTTGAGTACTTGTTGGAATTCGATCCGTAGATCATGCAAAGCGAATTGTAGAATCGCTGCTCGCTGAGCAGGTGCTCGTCCGCCATGTTGCGATTTGCCCCCGCGGACTGTTTCGACTCGATCGCGAAGGCGTCTGCGGCCGCAAGTACTGCCTTGACGCCCTGTTCGCCTAACTCCTCAAGGTTGATGTAGGCGGCGCAGCGGTCGGCGGCATCTTCTTCGTTGCCGATGATCGGCAGCTTATACTTATCGATCAGCGCGTGAGCGATCTCGTGCAGGAAAACGAACCGCACCGCGTCGAACATCTGCTCGTACGACTCGGTGTCACTGCGGCCGGCTCCTCGAAACGTCTGGTAGAAATGCTCCATCAACTCGTAGCACATCGTCACCGACGCGTCATTCGGGTCGTAGTAGGCATTGATCTCGTTGCAGTCCTTAGTGCGGAGGGTAATGTCCTCCGGGAGGATGAGGGCTCGGTTCAATTCCGCCGCGGCGTCCTCCAGCAGTTTCTCATCGCGGACCTGCTTGTCTATTTCGACGTAGCGCGGGGTCGAAACCGGAAGGTGCTCGACAAGAAAATCACCTTCATCGGGCTTTTTCTCCTTCGAAGCGGTCGTCGTGCCGGATTTGTTTGAATCAGGCGACTGGGGAGCAGGTGTCGATGCGACCTTGTTGGCCGGTTCAGATCCGGGGTCAGAATTCCTGCCGGAAGGGCACATGCACCCCCCGACAAGCACAAGCGCACCGAGGGCGCAGATCAGGTTAAGAAGATTGCGATTCATAAAAAGGGTTTACGCGGCGGACGGCGTGAGGGCCGCCTCCAATAATAAACGCGTAATCTAACCTAAATTGGGACGAATCCAAAGGGAAAAATTGCAACAAAAAGGCCGGTAAGCGAGAACTTACCAGCCAATTCTAAGACCGAACGCGGTTATTGTCTATTGTGAGCGTTCAACAAGTGATATCAGGGAACGAATTGCCACGCCGGTCGGGCCTTTCGCGACATGCGGCCTGACGGCGTCGGCCCAAGCAGTGCCGGCGATATCGAGGTGAGCCCATTTCGCCTTGTCGACGAATTCCTGGATGAATACCGCACCCATGATCGTGCCCGCTTTGCCCCGCGGGCCGATGTTCTTGATGTCAGCGATATCGGACTTGATCTGCTTGCTGTACTCCTTGCTGACGGGCAGCTGCCAGAATCCCTCTCCGTTCTCCTTGCCGCACTGAACGATCTCGTCGACGAGTTCCTGATCGTTGCCCATGATGCCGGTGTTCTGGTCGCCTAATGCGACGATTACGGCACCCGTGAGCGTGGCCATATCGACGATGCGGGTCGCACCTTGCTTTTCGGCGTAGGCGACCGCGTCAGCAAGGATCAGGCGGCCTTCGGCGTCGGTGTTAAGGATCTCGATGGTCTTGCCGTTCATCGCGGTCACGACGTCGCTCGGACGCGAGGCACGTCCGTCAGGCATGTTCTCGACAGCGGCAACCACGCCGATCACGGGAACGGTCGGCTTTAGCATCGCGATCGCACGCATCGTGCCGAGGACCGTGGCACCTCCGGACATGTCGTACTTCATCGCTTCCATGCCTTCGCCGGGCTTAAGCGAGATACCGCCTGTGTCGAAGGTGATACCCTTTCCTACCAGGGCGAGCAATTCGCCCTTTTTTCCAGTCGTCTTGGTCGGGGTATACCGCAGAACGATAAGCTTCGCGGGTTCCTCGGATCCTTTGGAAACGCTAAGAAGGGAACCCATCCCCATTTTCTGCATCCTCGCCTCATCGAGAACCTCGATCTTCAGGCCGACCTCTTTCGCCATTTTGGTGGCGCGGTTAGCCATCTCGGTCGGGGTGAGGATGTTGGGGGGTTCATTAGCGAGTTCGCGGGTGAAGTTCATCGATTCTCCAATGACCTCACCGCGGCTGATCCCGTTCTTCAGGTCGGCAGGCTTCGCCCCGGCGATGAAGACCCCAAAAGTGTCGACCGTGGTCTTGGATTTGTCCGAAGATTTGTATTTATCGAGTTCGAACTGGCTGCAGACGGCTCCCTGCATCGATGCCTGAGCGACCTCGACGGCGTTTCCGCCTGAGCGCGGAGCGAGAGCGATGCTCTTTACCTTTAATTTCTGGAACGCCCGGACGGCCGTACCCGCCACCACGGAGACGTTATGCGTGCGGTATTCCTCACGTTCGCCGGCCCCGATGAGGAGCAGGCGGCTCGCCTTGTTCTTCCCTGAGGGAGAAAAGCGAAACAAGGCGGTTTCGCCTGCTTCGCCTTTGAATTCGTCAGTGCCGATGACTGATGCCAATAGGCCGCCGGTCAGTGCGTCAAGCTCCTGCAATTCCGCCGAATCGGCTTTTTCGCCTTTGAAAACAGCCACTGCCAGAGCTTCAACATTCGCTTCGGGAAAACTTCCCGTAACTGCGAGAGATCTCATTAATTACCTCGGTGATAAGTTTGGTTTATATGACGGAAAACCCTAGTTATAGCTATATCTTATCTATCTCGTTCTTTCAACTGCTGACGGGTTTCCCGATCGACCGTTTTTCGCATTTCGGACTCGCGTTTATCGTACAGTTTCTTGCCTTTCGCGATCCCGATCTCGAACTTTATCCTGCCGTTCTTCCAGTAGATGGATGTGACGACGAGCGTCATGCCCTTTTGGGTGGTCTCGCGCTCGAGTTTTTCGATCTCTTTCTTGTGCAGGAGCAGTTTGCGGGTGCGTAGGGGTTCGTGGTTTTGGCGATTGCCGTGAGAATAGGGGGAGATGTGGGCGTTCATTAGCCAGACCTCGCCGTCTTTAATGGCGACGTACGAGTCCTTCAACTGGATACGGCCCGCCATGATGCTCTTCACTTCCGTGCCGACCAAGACGGCCCCGGCCTCATACTTATCCAGTATGTGGTATTCGTGGTAAGCCTGGCGGTTGGTTAGTATCTCCTTGTCTGCGGCCATAAGGGGTAAAAGTAAGGAGTTAAAGGGCAAAAGTCAAAAAATCGGAAGCCTTATTTGTGGCATTGGCGAAGCTGGCACGCGGAAATTTCATTCACGCAAAGCACGCCAAGGACGCACAGTGAGACGGAACTGCCTCAAATTGGCCGGTTTGACAAACCTCGTTTTCGGCACGTAAATTATCTATAACGCTGGGAGATCGTCTAATGGTAGGACAGCAGTCTCTGGATCTGCTTATCGGGGTTCGAATCCCTGTCTCCCAGCCAATTT
>JAEZJR010000205.1 GCA_023415725.1 Acidobacteriota bacterium | reverse complement strand
ATGATGTTCCCCGCGATCATCCCGCCGGTCGTGTATGCTAGCGGCCGCCACTCGAACCGCCTCTCGTTCCAGGCGATGATGATCGTCCAGATGATCGCCGCGAACCACAGCAGCGGAAATAAGCTGTAAGTCCATACGAATGCGAACATTAGCGGCCCCAGCCATACGTATTTCCGCTCGAAAAGCAGGTAAATGCCGAGCACCGTAATGACGATCGTCAACGGCGGAGCCTTCGCCATGTTCATCCGGTAATAGAACATGTTCGCGCAGGTGAATATCGCCGCGAGCCACACCAGCAAATGGTCGACTTTATAGTGGTAAAGTAGCCAATAGACCGAAAATACCGCAGCCGTAGCGAAAACCACCGCGGCCACCTTCGCCGCCATCACCGGCTCAAAGAACCATAAGAACGGGATCTGAAGCAGGTGGAAGAGGAAGTGATGGTCGTTGTAATGCTCCGGGTTCAGCACCGTCAGCGGAAGCCATTGAAAGGTCGGCAGCCAATGCCCCTGCGAAAAGCTCTCCCAAAGCAGCGATGACCAGCGGATGTGGTAATACCCATCCCAGTCGCCGCAGCAGATCGCCGACGTACGGAACTGCAGCCACGCCATCACCATCGCGATGGCTAGGAGCCCGAAGGTCAGGTAAACGAAACGGGTCGCGGCTTCCGTTTCAAGATACTGCCGCCAGGTCAACTTCGGTGCCGCCGGCTGTTCGATCGATTGGTCCATTACTGTTAAACAAAAGGCCCCGCGGCGGGGCATGGCGTAATTGAAAAAATTAGCACGAATTCACTTTGCTTGCACTTCGCGGCTCCCTGTTTACGGTGTTTTCGCGGCGGAAGTATAGCCAAGGCTTTTGCTTATAGGACCGGGACTCCATAGAATCGAGTATTCGATATGTATCCGAAGGGTAATCTGTTCATTCCCGCTTCGCACGGGCAGTTAGAAGCCATTCTGAAGGAGCCTGCGGGCGAGCCCAAGGGTGTCGGCCTCGTGTGCCACCCGCATCCTTTAGGGGGAGGAACGATGCACAATAAGGTAGTCTTCCGCGCCGCCGCGGGCCTTGTCGATGCCGGCCTGATAACGCTCAGGTTCAATTTCCGCGGCGTCGGAGCCTCAACGGGCACACACGACGAGATCGAAGGCGGGATGGAAGACGTCCGCGACGCGCTCCACTATTTATCGAGCGAGTATCCAGGCCAACCGATCACCCTCGCGGGTTTTTCCTTCGGCTCACGAACAGGAATGGCCGTCGGCAAGGAAGACGATCGCGTCGTGCGTCTGATCACCATCGGCACCCCGGTCGATAAATACGGCGATTACGACTTCCTGACCGAGGTCCGCAAGCCGATACTCTTCGTGCACGGCGATCAAGACGAGTTCGGTGCGCTGCCCAATTTACAAGCGTTATACAAACGGGTTGCTTCTAATACCGACGCTGAACTCGTTGTTTTCGACAACTGCGGTCACTTTTTCGACGACGACCTGAATGCCCTTCGTGACGCGGTGAAAGACTGGACCGAGCGACAGATCGCGAAGGCGGCTTAATTATTGACTAATATTCATATTTATTTATGAGCGAACAGATCCACACTACCGTCGAAGAACGGAATGCGGCTATACGCCTTACCATGATGCCCCGTGACACCAACGCTCACGGGACCGTCTTCGGCGGGATAATACTAAGCTACATCGACGTCGCCGGCGGGGTCGAAGCCGTCCGCCACACCCGGCACGACCGTTTCGTAACCGTTGCCATGAAAGAGGTTATCTTTCACGAGCCGGTCTTCATGGGCGATCTGGTCAGCTTTTACGCGGAGACCGTGCGGGTCGGGTCCACCTCGATCACCATCCACGTCGTCGTCGAGGCCGAGCGCTTCGGCAATGCCGGCCAAAAGGTAAAGGTGACCGAAGCCGAGGTCGTCTACGTCGCCATCAACCAATTCCGCGAAAAAGTGAAGATCGGGGGTAAATAGTTGCCGACTTGGAAGCTCGAACTGGAATACGAAGGCACTCGTTACCGCGGGTGGCAGATCCAGCACAACGCAAAATCTATCCAGGGCGAGATGCAGGACGCCGCCAGGCAGCTTTTTGCTGGTAAATTTGAGATATTCGGCTCGGGCCGGACCGACGCGGGTGTCCACGCGATCAGGCAGGTCGCCCACCTGAAAGTCCCCGAATTGCGGGCAAACGTCACGCCGAAACAAATTCAGCACGGCTTCAATGATGTCCTCCCGCACGACATCAACGTGCTCAGGGTCTCGAACGCCCCGGACAATTTCCACGCCCGCCACGACGCCGTCGCGCGGTATTACCTCTACCAGATCTCCACGAGGCGTACGGCCTTCGGCAAGAGCCTCGTGTGGTGGATCAAGGACAAGCTGGACGCCGCGGCAATGAGCGAGGCGGCCGAGGTCCTGGTTGGGAAGCACGATTTCATCTCGTTTTGCGAGTTGGACGAAGAAAAGAAGCAATCGACCATCGTTAGGGTGCAGCACTCCGAGATCTTCACCGATGGCGACCTGATCTGCTTCCGCATCGGGGCATCGCATTTTCTTTGGAAGATGGTACGCAGGATCGTTGGAATGCTCGCCGAGGTCGGCCGCGGCAACCAATCCGTGAACGATTTCGAGCGACTCCTTAGATTCAGGTCGGGCGCCGCCGCAAAATTCACCGCTCCGCCGTCCGGCCTTTACCTCGAAAGGGTCCTGTATCCCGGCGACGCTCCGCCAAAGGGACGAGACGGTGTCCTTCGAGTCGGTTAATTTTTAATAACTTGCAATCGGCACCCGCGATGTGCCAAATTCAAGTTACTCAATAATTTCGCAATCAATTGCTTTTTCTAGGGAGAATAACGAATAAATGCCCAGAATAACTGCTGAGACCGCAACGGGGACCGTCGAGTTCGAGTGCGGCGAGGGTAGAAAACTGGTCCTCTGCATCGAGGACAACGGGATCGACATTTTGCACCGTTGCGGCGGGAACGCCCGCTGCACAACGTGTCGCGTGGAGTTGATCTCCGGTGAAGCCGGAGTGATGGGGGAGGCCGAGGAGGCGATATTAGCTACCAAAGGCGACCTAGGGGAAAACACCCGCCTCTCATGCCAGATACGGGTCGACTCCGATCTTCACGTTAAGGTGATCAATCAGGCAAGTGTGAAGGGGATCGACCCGGGCACGCGTCCGGAGGAATAGAACAAAAGGAGAAAAACGATGGGTCTGAATACTGTTTACAAAGCGCGGTCGTTCGACTTGAGCGACCTGACGGGCATCTCGAACGAAACCCTCGCGATGCACTTCAAGCTGTACGAAGGTTACGTCACGAACACGAACACGCTGAACGAGAAAATCGCCGAATTGATGAAAGGCGGCAACCTCGACGCGACGCAGATGGCCGCGTTTTCCGAACTCCGCCGCCGTTACGGGTTCGAATACAACGGCATGGTGCTGCACGAGTACTACTTCGAGAACATGGTGAAAAACGGCACCGGCGACCCGAACAAGGACTCCGCCTTCTACAAAGCCGCCGAAGAGAGCTTCGGCAGCTACGAGGTGTGGAAAAACGACTTCATCGCCACGGGTAAGATGAGAGGTGTGGGCTGGGCTGCGACCTACCAGGATCCTTCGAACGGGGCGATTTCGAACCACTGGATCAACCTACACGAGACCGGCAACGTCGCAGGTTATCGTCCGATCCTCATCATGGACGTCTGGGAACACGCGTGGATCAAGGACTACGCCCCGGCTGACCGTCCGAAATACATCGAGGCGTTCTTCTCGAACATCAATTGGGATGCTGTAAGCGGCCGACTCGGAAATACTGCCGGTGGAGCGTCTGCTTAACGCTTGCAAAACTGAATAAGACAAAAGGCTGCCGGCCTCTGGCAGCCTTTTTCCGTGTTTAGACGAAGTATTGGCGGGGCGACAATGGGGGATGCGGGTGATAAAATATCAGTTTCTACCCGGGGTAGCGTTTATGATCGAAGAAAAGGTCCTCGTACAAAGATTCCTTAACCGTAAGGAACGGCCAAAGCTGAAAAAGCCCGATTGGCTGAAGATCAAGCTCGGTGACCCGACCAACCAGAACAAGGTGCTCAACCTCATCGAGGGGCTGAACCTGCACACAGTCTGCCAGGAGGCTAAATGCCCTAACATCTTCGAATGTTGGACGGACAAGACTGCGACCTTCATGCTCGGCGGTGACACCTGCACCCGGCACTGCGGTTTCTGCGCGGTGAACAAGGGTAAACCAATGGATCTCGACCCGATGGAACCGACCCACGTCGCCGAAGCGGTGAAGCACCTCGGTTTGGCCCACGCGGTGATCACGTCCGTGAATCGCGACGACCTTCCGGACGGCGGCTCGATGCATTGGGCGGAAACGATAGCTCGCGTACGCGAGCTAAACCCGGACTGCAAGGTCGAGGTGCTCATCCCGGATTTCAACGGCGATGAAAACGCCCTCAATAACGTCCTTTACGCCCGCCCCGACGTGCTCAATCACAACACCGAAACGATCGCGCGTCTCTACCGACGCGTACGCCCGGATGCCAAATATCCTCAGACCCTCGAATTGCTCGAAAGGTCGGCCCGCTACCGCGACACGCAATTCCCTCAGATGCTTACCAAGAGCGGTATCATGGCAGGGCTTGGTGAGGAATTCGAAGAGGTCGTCGAACTGATGCGTGATCTGCGAAGCGTTTCCTGCGACATCATGACCATCGGGCAATATCTCCAGCCCTACGAGAAGCGCCTGCCGGTAGAACGATACGTCACGCCCGAAGAATTCGCGGAATGGAAACGTATTGGCCTGGACATGGGCTTCAAGCACGTCGAATCTTCACCGCTGACGCGCAGTTCGTACCACGCTCGACAGCAGACGGAGGCGGCGTAATAATGCGCTTTTTGCGTTACGCTTTGCCAATCTTCGTCATTTTGGGTTCACTTTTGTACTTCTTTCTAGGCTTGGGACAGCGCTAAGAGGTTGGTGGATACGATCCGACGACGGAAAAACGTACCTGGTGATCGAAGAAGAACCTGCTTCAGGAGCTAAACGACCGACTCAAGTCGAAACCGAAACCTGTATCGATGGAGTTCCAAGGCCACACAAAACCGGTGAGCGAGGCAGGATCGCCCCCTGGGGTTCACGAACTCGGATTCTGCCATGGATCTGGAATAGGATTTACTGTACAGCCTGGAGTGGAATACCACTTCGACTACTGGGGGCCGTAATGTTTTAGCGAAGAACTGTGGACAGCTAATTGGTTGCTAAATTCGATACGAATTTAGCAACTTGTGATAAACTGCGTGCATGAAGCTTTCACGCGATATTCAGAGCCTGAGCGTGTTCAAGAGAGACTCTGCCAAATTGATAAAGCAGCTCAAGAAATCCGGCGAGCCAATGATTCTGACCGTGAATGGAAAAGCGGCCGCGGTTGTCATGGACCCCGACACCTACGAGGCCTACGCCCGAGAAAAGTACCATTTGGATGTGATTGCAGCGGTTAGAAGGGCCCGAGAGGACGTGAGGGCCGGCCGGGTTAGGGATGCGGAGGAGTTCTTCGACGAAATGTTCGCCACGTATGACATTCCTTGGAACGAATGAAGTACAAGGTACTGATCACTCGGTCAGCCGAGGCAGATATTTTAACTTCGTTCGAGTGGGGTGTTCGTAATTGGGGAGTAAAGAAAGCTAAATCCTGGGCGTTCGAACTTCGGCAAACGATCAGAGAACGGCTAACAACATTTCCGGAAAGCTGCCCGATTGCCCCGGACAATGATCTCGGCCAAGCTGAGGTCCGCCATTTGGTTATGGATAGATATCGGGTATTGTTTGAGATCGAAAGTTCAACGGTCAGGGTGCTCGCGGTCCGAGGTGCCTATTTCGAACTACCTGTAGAAGATTAGAAAATCAACCTATGAACGAAGCCGAAAAGCAGAGTGTTATTGAGGTCCTTAACAGGATCATGGAGTTGGAACTCGCTGGGGTTGTCCGTTACACCCATTATTCGCTGATGGTGTTCGGTTATAACCGGATCCCGATCGTTTCGTGGCTGAAGGGTAACGCGAGCGAATCGATGGACCACGCGAGCAAGGCCGGCGAGTTCGTTACAATGCTGGGCGGACACCCAAGCCTGAAGATCGGGCCGCTGCTCGAAACGGAGCGCCACGACATTGGGGACATCCTGCGCGAGAGCCTCGAACAGGAAAGCACTACGCTCAACGCATATTACGAATTGTTAAGCCTGGTGGAGGGCAAATCGGTCGCCCTCGAGGAATACGCCCGCGAAATGATCCTGATGGAAGAGATGCATCTCGACGAAGTTAACAAGATGCTCCGGAAACCGGGCGAGATGGCACCTTTCAGCGAATAAGTCCGAAAAGCAACCGCATTCACGGTCTCCGCATCAACATCAGCGTAAATCCCTCTCGATAAAGGAGAAGCGTTTAATGAAGAAGCGGGGGCCGTTCGCATTCTTATTGGTAGTTTCGCTTATCCCGATCGCGTTCGCAGGACCGAAACGGGAACGATCGTCAGAGTTTCTGGCGCGGCTGAGCAGCTACAAGACCTGGACGCAGGTGAACCGGTTCGACGATGACGTCTCTTCCGCGACTTTTAAGATCTCGAACTCCGCGATCTTCGCCGGTGGCTGATCATTCGTCATTGACGGCCTCAGGCTGATGCCGATTACCACGACCAACTCCAAGAATTCGAACCCCTTCGGTGAATCAGACGTAGAGTTCCGCGACATTCGCGACCTGATCACGCATCCGGGCGTCAGGCTCGTCATGCCTTCCGAACAACAGGAAGACTTCGAAACCGGACTGAAATACCGGCGAGAATATGATGGGCTTGCCTCCATCGCCAATTCAAGTTCCAATGACCTCGCTCACGACAATTCCTTCACTATCTTCGGCCGCGTCTACATAAACTCGATCGCGGAGCCTTACATGAAACGCGAGCCTCAGCGGTTCCCGATAGGCTCGATGATCATTCGCGAAATGCTGTGGAAGGCTTCCGATACCGAACCCCACCTTCTCTCGGTCATGGTGAAACGCGAACGTGGCTTCAACCCGATCGTCAACGACTGGGAGTTCGCCGTGGTAAATGCCGGCATGTCGCGGCTGAAACGAGGTGATTCCGTTAAAACCTGCGTCCAGTGCCACGCCAAAATGAGAAGTGCTGATTTCCTTTTTAAGTCCTATCTTCCAAATTAGTCCCCGCATTCCATATTAGCCCCGGCCCCGGCCCGATTGCGTCCGGCTGGGGCTTCGTTAATAATTAACTGTTCACCATGAAATACGGCCTAATCGCCGGCAACGGACAATTCCCTTTTCTCGTCGTCAACGGAGCGAAAGCTGCGGGGGCGGAGCTCGCAGTCGTAGCGATCAAGGAAGAAACCGATCCCGCGATCGAACGTTCTGCCGAGGTAGTGCAGTGGGTCGGCATCGGCCAGTTGGGCAAGATGATCGACTTCTTCAAGAAGCACTCCGTTGAGAAGGCGATGATGGCGGGGCAGGTGAAACACGTCCAGATCTTCTCCGGGGCCCTTCCCGACCTGAGAATGATCAAAATGCTCTGGAACCTGCCTAGGCGGAACACGGACTCTCTGATCGGCGGCGTCGCTGACGAAATGGCAAAGGAAGGCATAGAATTGATCGATTCCACATACTTTATTAAGGATCACCTCGCTCCGCGCGGCGTTATGACGAAACGGGCCCCTAACGAGACCGAAGCGGGCAACATCGAATACGGTCTTCATATCGCCTCGGAGATCGCCAGGCTCGACCTTGGACAGACGATAGTTGTGCGGGCGAAGGCGTGCGTCGCGATCGAGGCGATGGAAGGGACCGATCTGACGATCCTTAGGGCCGGCGAACTGGCCAAGGGCAAACTAACCGTAGTGAAGGTGGCAAAACCGGATCAGGACATGCGATTCGACGTGCCGGTGATCGGGGTACCGACGATCGAGAATATGATCAAGGCCGGTGCGACGTGCCTTTCGGTCACGGCAGACAAAACCCTGGTCTTCGAACGGGAAAAGATGTTAGCCCTTGCCGACAAACACAAGATCGCTGTCGTGGGCAGCTGAAACATTTTTTTCGCTGTCGCGTACTAACTATTTGCGCTTTCGGGACTTTGATCCCTCATCCATGCTCTCCGTGAAAAGTCTGCAGTTCCTTACATTCTCGTATAGGAGAATGACGGATAGATGCGGAAAAGCACCAGGATGAGAGATCGGAATATAAATTCGGAGAAATGATGAGAAAAACCTTATTCACTGCACTTTTGAGTGTCAGCCTGCTCGCTCCGTCGGCAGCCCTTGCCCAAACCGCGGTCAAGATCACCCCGGCTGAGCGAAAGGCGGCCGAGGCGATCACCGCTCAGCAGCTCAGCTCATACCTGCATTTCGTCGCGTCCGACGCTATGGGCGGCCGCGACACCCCATCGCAGGGCCTGGACATTACCGCCGAGTTCATCCGGATGAATCTGGAACGCTGGGGCTTCAAACCCGCCGGCGACAACGGCACCTTCTTCCAGAAAATATCCCTCACTCGTGAGTCGATCGACCCATCCCAGACCTCGCTCGAGATAAACGGGCAGAAATTCGCATTCGGCGATGACTTCTATCGCGTGAGCGGTAAAGGCAACGCCAGCGGCCCGCTCGTGTTCGCAAAGGACGGCTGGATGGTCAAATCGAAGAACATCGACGCGTATGCCGGCGTCGATGTTGCAGGTAAGATCGTAGTCCTCTCTAGCCAGAGCTTCAGCAATCAGTCGCTGATCGGCCGCCCCGCAGGAGTCACCAATGATGACCTCAAAGGCCAGGCCGGCGTCGATTGGGCCAATCCGGTCACCTACGCTAAGGCGAAAGGCGCCGCGGCGGTGATCGTCGTTGCCCCGCCCCAGATCCAGGCGATGTGGCCGCAACTACGCAATTTCCTCGGACGCGGCAGTCTGTATGTCGACAAGTTCCGTGAAGCTTCGGCGAACGCTGCTGGTCCGGATCTACCGGCCTTCATTGTTTCCGAAAAGGTCGCCAACGCGATCTTCGCGGGTGAGTCGGGTGACCGAAATGCCACCGCAGCCTTTGTCACGAACAAAACCGGAAGCTTAAGCGCGGCAAGCAAGGCCGAAAAGCTATCGACCCAGAACGTTGTTGCCCTGTGGGAAGGCAGCGATCCGAAACTGAAGAACGAAATGGTCGCGATCGGCGCTCACTACGATCACGTGGGCACGAACCCGAATGCTCCCGGTGAAGATAAGATCTGGAACGGGGCCGACGATGACGGTTCGGGCACGGTGGCAGTTCTCTCGATCGCCGAAGCCTTGGCACAGTCAAAAGTGCGTCCAAAGCGTTCTGTCTTGTTCGTTTGGCACGCCGGTGAGGAAAAAGGCCTTTGGGGAGCCGAGTACTTTAACAAGTTCCCCACCGTTGACGTGAAGAACGTCATCGCACAGCTCAACATCGACATGATCGGCCGCAGCCTTGACCCGAACAATGTCATCAAGTGCGATACACCCGGGAAACGATGCAACGAGGAACTGTCGAAAGCGAACGAGATCTACGTGATCGGTTCAGAAATGATGAGTTCCACGCTCGGTGCGATCACGAAGGGCACCAACGATGCGTATTTGAAAATGGAGTACAACTACAGGTACGACGATCCGAAAGATCCGAACCGCTTCTTCTTCCGCTCCGACCATTTCCATTACGCTCAGAACGGTATCCCGATCACGTTCTGGTTCGACGGCGTCCACGAGGATTACCACCAGCCGAGCGACACTGCGGACAAGATCGATTACCAGAAGATGGAGAAGGTCGCCCGCACCATCTTTCTGACGATGTGGGAATTGACTGATCTGAAGGAAAGGCCGAAGATCGATAAGCAATTGCCGCCCGAACTTACACAGCGGTAAGCCAACAAAAAAGGGGAGCCGGATCGGCTCCCCTTTTTCATGTAGAGATCGTGAACGGTTCAGTGGACCACGATGCCGACCCCGAAACGGAAGTTGTGCTGCGTCGAACCGCCGATCCATGTCGGGTTGTAATCCACCTGGATCGCACGTACGCTGAAATTGCGGTTGACCCGTACATCCACGCCCCCTCCGAAAGCAGCTGCGAAGCCGGTGTCGGATTCCGTGACGTCCGTGCAATCGAAATTCGGATCAGAGCAGAACGGGCCGGAGAAGAACACATCATTGAACTTGGTTCTTGCATGCGCGGCTCCCACCATCGCGTGACCGAACGGCTTAATGCGCGATCCTTCCCGGTTATTGTCCTTAACCTGCAGCCCTATGAGAAAATTGTAGAGCGACGCGTCAACTTTATACACGGTGCTGGGCGTGATGGGGTCGTCAACGTCAAAATTCTTAAAATGGGCCGAAAAGTCCCCTTTCACGCCCCAGTAGCGGTGGAAATTGTAAACACCGGAGATGTTGATCCCATGGGCACTTACCCTGTCGTCGAAAAAATCCTGGAAATCGTTATTATCGTCTGAAACACCGACGTCCACCTGGTTGTTGGAGTATCCAACAAAGAACTCGCCCCTGGCACGGTCGGAACCCTGGGCGAAGGCTGAAAACTGAAGGATCGCGACCATCATCGCGGTGAATCCGAGCCGTTTAAGCATGCAAGTATCCCTCCTTTTTCAATCGAATTGAAAAGAAACTGCGTGGGCACCAGTGAAGAGGGTATTTACCCGTAGAGTAGGCCTGTGTATGGAGTCGGACACGAAGCAAAAAATAATGGAGCCCTTTTTAACGGGCTCCATGATCGTTGTTAGGTTTCGTGATTTGGTTTAGAACACGATACCCGCACCGATGCGAAGGTTATTCTGCCAATCACCGCCGATACGGGTGGGATTGTAATCCACCTGGATCGCGCGGATCTGGATGCGGTTGTTGAGACGGAGATCGATACCGCCGCCGATCACTGCTGAAAAACCAGTGTCGCTGAACGTTTCGTCCGGGATCAGCAACTGAGGGCAATCCAATCCGGTGCAGGTGAAATCCTTCACCTTCGAGCGTGCATGAGCCGCTCCCACCAGGCCATGAGCGAAAGGCTTGAAGGTACCTTCATTCGAGTTGTCTTTGACCTGTACACCGGCGAGGAAGTTATAGAGCGAATTATCCGTGTCCGCGCTGACGGTGTTCGATCCGTTCGGACCGACAACTGTGGTCGAGAAATCCGTCTTGTTGAAGGTGGCCGACACATCGCCTTTTACACCGAACCAGCGGCTTACGTTATAAACTCCGGCAACGTTGATGCCGTTGAAGTTCTCCCTATCACGGAAGAAATCTACAGGCGAATCACCCGTATCGACACCGGTATCGACCTGACCGTTCGAGTACCCAACATAAAACTCGCCCTTTTTGTAGTCATCGACGGGCTGTGCCTGAGCGAAGACAGCCGAAACGGCCAGTATGGCGAACGAAATTGAAAATAGTGCTTTCTTTAGCATAAATATACCTACTCCTTGTTCATGAATCTGCTGTCGCGACGGCAAAAGAAAGCCCAACAAGTTCGATACAGCTGAAATTGTCGGGCCCTCATTTCCGTTGCTCGGGGCAACAAGCCAATCAGATGACCGCTACCGGAGATCAGTTGCATTATTGATGCCTAATTTATGCAGATACACAGCTTATAGATATGATAAGTTTATTTTATATTTTGGACGATCCTGTAAACCTTGTCGCGGGGTAGGCCAAATTCCTTTGCTGTGGTTTTCATCGCGGCCTTGCGGTCGGCACCGGATATGATCAACTCCCGATATCGAGACGTTATCGATGCTTCCGAAAGATCGGTCGGCGCGTCTGTTTCGCGTTCGATCGTGAGTACGATCTCACCACGAGGGCCTTCTCGCTCAAAATGGGAAACCAGTTCGGATAGTTTGTCCGACACGATCTCCTCGTGCATTTTTGTGAGTTCTCGAGCGACGGATGCCGTGCGGTCTCCGAGGACCTCGAGGCAATCGCGAAGGCTCGAAACTAGGCGGTGCGGAGTCTCGTAAAACACTAGAGTCGCCGGCGTCGATCGGATCTCTTCGAGCCGGCGCTTCCGCTCTCCTGATCTCGACGGCAGAAAACCGCCGAAGAATAGCGAGTCCGTGGGCAGGCCCGATGCTACGGCCGCGTTAACGAAAGCAACCGGACCCGGTATCGGGACAACAACGGCTCCGGCATCTCTGGCAGCCAGCACCAGTCTGTAGCCCGGGTCGTTTATACCGGGTGTCCCTGCATCAGAGACGACAGCCACCGACTTCCCTTCCCCGAGCAGCTTCACAAGTTCGGTTGCCCGCTCGATCTCGTTATGCTCGTGGTAGCTGATAAGTTTATTCTCGATCTCGAAGGCGTTAAGCAGCTTTCGGGTGTGCCGGGTGTCTTCGCATGCGATCAAATCGACGCTTTTCAAAATCTCCACCGCTCGGAACGTCATGTCCTGCAAGTTCCCGATGGGCGTGGCTACGAGGTAAAGTTTTCCGTGCATTGGGGCTCAGAGTACCGCTTCATTGCGGCTGACAGAGACATCCCGAAGTTAACATATAGCTGACTCAGGACGTTACTCAACACAAAAGCAAAAAACCCGAGCGGTTAAGCTCGAGCCTTTTGTTTGCTACCCCTCTTGCTTCAACTTTAGAAGGGGAACGGCAGGCGGTTACGCCAATCGCCGCTGCGGTTGTTGCGGCCGTTTCCGTAATAACCGCCGTACACATCAGCGACTACGTTCAGGTCGCGGCGGATCTGGTCCCACTGTCGGTCAAGATTGCGTCCACCTCGAAGGTTACGAAGCTCGTTGTCGATCTGGTTCCCGATCTCGAGCACCCGTCGTGCTTCGTCGCGGCTGTTATTCAGGTTGCGACCATTTCCGTACTTATCTTCCAACTTGTCCGTTGCCTTCCTGAATCGGTCTGCGAGATCCTCAAGGCGTCCAACGTTACCGCCGCGGCGGCCGTTATTTCCCCAAATACCACCCCAGCGATCGTCGCGATCATCACGGCGGTCTTCCGCCCGATTCGTAGCGTTTTCGAAGTTGCGTGCCTTGCTTCTTAGGCTCTGCAGAGTTCCGCGGATGTCGCGGCTGTAGCGGCCATTGCGGTAATCGTCGTCGCGATTACGGCCGCCCCACTGTGCGCTAGCCACGCTCGGCAATGCCAGAAACATGAGTGCGAAGGCCCCGAGAGCGAAGAATTTAGTGATTCGGTTCATTGTATTTCTCCCTGCTAATTCTTTAATGCAATGTCCGAGCATTGCTTGCCCTCATATCAGCAACGTACGTGCCAGTCTTTGCAAATCCTTGCACAAAATGACGAAAGCCCTGTAAACACAGGGCTTTCGCTTTACTTAAGATCCGAAGCTTCCGGATCAATAAACGCTTTACTACGGAATCTATTCCATTTCGTCAGTTCCCGAGGGCCTTCGCGGCGTTCAAACGTCCTCCGACCACTACCTTGCCAAGCAGCGTGTCGATCGGGTCCACGGACTTCATTAGTCGTTCGCGAACCTTGGACATTGACAGGTTCGGCTCGCTTGCAAGGATCAGTGCAGCAACGCCAGAAACCTGCGGAGCGGCCATCGATGTTCCGGACGCTTCACGGTATTCATCGTTCAGCCATGTGGACGTAATCTCCCGGCCCGGAGCGGCGACGTGTACGGTCTTGGCTCCGTAGTTCGAGAATGTAGCCAGAAGGTCGTTTCGATCGAGAGCTGCGACGCTCACCACATTCGGCAGATCATAATTCGACGGGTAATGCCCACGTCGGTCGTTGTCCGTGCTGCTGTTGCCGGCGGCCGCGACAAAGAGTATCCCCGCATCGCCGGCGGCCCGGATCGCGTCCTCAAGTGCCTTGGAACGCTGCGTCGAGCCCCAGCTTGCATTGATCACACGAACGTTGACCCCGTTCTTCTTGCGGTCGATGGCGTAGTTGATCGCTTCTATAGCGTTCTTGGTGGAACCAAACCCACCGCGTCCAAGGAACTTCAGCGGCATTATCTGAACGTTCCAGTTGATACCGGCGATACCTTCGCCGTTATCGCCTTCCGCTCCGATTATGCCCGCGACATGTGTACCGTGCCCGTTGTCGTCCATCGGGTCCGCAGCGTTCGTGTTCGCATCGAATCCACGCGAATCGTCGAAGCTTCCCAGCTCGTCGTCCACATATTCGGGAACATTATCCGGCCGGATCCACATATTCGAAACGAGATCCTTGTGATTGTAGTCGACGCCGGTATCCAGGACGGCTACGACCACTTCGGAACTGCCTTGCGTCTTCGCCCAGGCCTTCAGCGCGTCAAGGTGGGCATTCGCCTTCCCACCGTTCTGGCCCGTGTTGTTCAGAGCCCACTGCTCATTGAACAGCGGATCGTTCGGGACGCCGAGCCGGGATGGGGCCTGGTCGCGCTTCCGATCGTTGTGATTTACCGGATCATCCAGACGGATCTCGTAGTTCGGTTCCGCATAGGCCACATAGTCAGCCATCGCCTCATACTGCCGCGCAACATCCTCGGCGTTCGCGTTGTCGAGATCATCAATGGCGACCAAACCACTAACGGATTCGATCTCGTCCTCGACCCGGTCGTTATTACGGCTCGCAATACGTTTGATGTCGGCTACGGTGAGGCCCGACTTGAATCGAACCAGAACCTCCGGTTCTGTATCGGCGGAAGAGCGGGCCAGGGTAGGGGGTTTGGGCGCCTTAACCCGGGGAGAAGTGGTGTCCTGGACCCTGAGGGCCGACCTCCACCGGTCGATCTGTCCGATCACGGCCGCGAACGAGATCAAAACAGCCGCGATCCCGATATGCACCCAAATGTTATTGCGATTCATACTAACTCCCCGAATCTATTTTACCAGGTGGTTTTTCCCCTCGTAGTCCTTAAGCCGAAGCTGATATTTGTCTGCGCGATATTCATAGGACCTCCCGCCTGCCTCAAGGTCGTACTGCCATCCCGTTGAAATCATCTGGGCTGACATTTCGCCGGATTCAGGCGCTCCCAGCGACATATCGGGAAAGTCTTTCTCCGACACGTTCTTGACGGACACGTCGCCCTCGCTGACGCCTAACCGGCGAGCAAGATCTCGCTTGGCCGCGGCGGCTGCGCTGTCACGATCGAATTTCATATCGCTAACCTCCAATTTTGATACTTCTACGACCAATAGTCAACGAATGTTCGATGCCGATCTACGGCCGAGATTTCGGGCAATTTCGACCAGGGCCGGCACGATATACACAGCGCAGGCGAACCCAAGTATAAGTCCAGTAATGAACCGCGATGCGTGGTTGTTCTCCCAAATACCGAAAACGCCGAGGCTCCAATCGATCCCGATCGGAAGCATCGAGGCAAACAGCCAAAAACGGGGTAGCGGCTCTATATTTTCGACCCTTCGGATCAAGGGGTAAACAATTAGACCGGTCAAAAGCCCGAAATATACCCCGAAGCATCGGGAACAAACAGCAAACTGGTGCCCAAGAATATGAAAAGAACGCTCGGGTATCTGATGGCAAATGAAGCTGTAGAACTTGTAGAAAGGTGCGGCAATGCTTGCTTCGCCTTTCGCCGCAAGCAATGGAGGACTCACTATAGCGAGCACCCACACGATCACGACAGCCAGTGCGATCCCCCAAACTTTGAACGCCTGTTTTCGAAATCGCGTCCATTCGTCCATTGAAATGTAGCTGTCAGAATTCCCCGTCATCCACGGCGATTCTAACAGCTACAGATCAAGTATTAAACCGGCTTTTGGTATCAACCTACCGATTCCGAAGCAACGCTGGATAGCGGATGGTGGCCGTTGAGCGAGGCCTCGGTCGCGAGAATATGCTGCGTCGTTTTGATCACAGTGTCCGGGTTGAGCGAGATCGAATTGATCCCCCGCTCGACGAGAAACTCGGCGAACTCCGGGTAATCGGACGGTGCCTGGCCGCAGATGCCTATCTTCTTGCCCTTTCGGCGTGCCGCGTCAATGGCCATCGCGACCATCTTCTCGACAGCCCCGTTCCGCTCATCGAACAGGTGCGCGACCATCTCTGAATCCCGATCGAGCCCGAGAGCAAGTTGCGTGAGGTCGTTCGAGCCGATCGAGTAACCGTCGAAGACCTCCAGGAATTCCTCCGCGAAGACGACGTTCGCCGGCAGTTCGCACATCGCGTAGATCTCGAGTTCGTTCTCCCCCTGCACTAGGCCGTGTTCGGCCATCAGGTCGATGACCTTCTTCGCTTCCTCGACCGTCCGCACGAACGGGATCATCGGCTTGATATTGATCAATCCCATGTCCTCCCGGGCACGCTGCAAGGCGAGACATTCCAGTTTGAATCCCGAGCGGTACCGATCGTCGTAGTAACGGGATGCTCCGCGGAAACCGATCATCGGATTTTCCTCCGTCGGCTCGAATTCGCGTCCGCCGATCAGCATCGCGTACTCATTCGATTTGAAGTCCGACATCCTAACGATCACCGGCTTCGGGTAGAACGCCGCCGCGATGCGGCCGATCCCCTCGGCGAGCGAGCGGATGAAGAATTCCTTCGGATCTTCTTCAAGAATACGGGAAGCGATAGTTTCCACGTCCTCGCGGCGCTTTAGGTCGGGGTAATTGCACAACGCCATCGGATGGATACCTATATGGTTGTTGATGATGAACTCCAACCGGGCCAGGCCCACGCCGTCGTTCGGCAAACGCGAAACCGAGAACGCATGGTCCGGATCCCCGACGTTCATCATGATCTGCGTTTTCGGGCGAGTGCTGTCGTCGATTACATGTTTTTCGACGTTGTACTCCACCTTTCCGTAATAAACGTTCCCGACATCGCCTTCCGCACATGAGACCGTGATCTCACTTCCGTTCTTGATCTTCTCCGTCGCATCGCCTGTTCCGACGATGCAGGGAATGCCCAACTCGCGGCTGATGATCGCACTGTGGCACGTTCGCCCGCCGCGTTCGGTGACGATCGCGGACGCTCGCTTCATAATCGGCTCCCACGCGGGATCGGTCATTGTTGTGACGAGGATCTCACCTTCTTTGAAGCGGTTCAGCTTTGACGGGTCAAGGAGCACATGTGCCGCTCCCTGGCCGATCTTCTGCCCCACAGCAACACCGGAAGTGAGCGGAGCACCGTGAATTCCGGTAAGCTCGTACGTTTCGACGTAATTCTCTTTGTTTTGTGTATGAACAGTTTCGGGCCGCGCCTGCAGTATGAAGAGTTCACCGGTGATGCCGTCCTTCGCCCACTCGATGTCCATTGGTTGGTGCTGACCTGCGAGTTTGGAGTAGTGATCCTCAATGGCACATGCCCAATTCGCAAGCTGCAGCACCTCGAAACCGGCGAGGCAGAGGCGGTTTCGTTGGGTTTCGACCACAGGGCGCACCATCGTACCGACCCCGTCGTCGTTGAACACCATCTTCACTTCCTTCACGCCGAGCTTTCGCGTGACGATCGGGCGGAAGCCTAGCTTCAACGTCGGCTTGAAAACGATCCATTCGTCAGGGGTCGCCATCCCCTGGACGACTGCTTCACCAAGGCCCCATGCGCCGTTGATCACGACAGCATCACGGAAACCGCTCTCCGTATCCAGCGTGAACATTACGCCGGAACAGGCAAGGTCCGATCGCACCATCGGCTGGATGCCGATCGAAAGTGCCACATCGAAATGATCGAACCCCTTTGCGGTTCGGTAAGATATCGCCCTATCCGTCCACAATGACGCGTAGCATTCATGGCAAGCCTCTATCAGCCGCTGCTCCCCGCGAACGTTCAGGATCGTATCCTGCTGCCCCGCGAAGGAGGCGTCTGGCAGGTCCTCGGCGGTTGCGGACGAGCGAACCGCGACCTCGCAACTTTTCTTTCCGATCCGGTCACCTAATCGCTGGTACGCATCGAGAATTGCCGCCTCGACATCCTTCGGGAACGGCGTGTCGAGCATCATTTGGCGGGCTTCCGCCCCGACGCGGGCGAGTTCGTCAAGGTCGTTGACGTCGAGGTTCTTGAGGAGCTTTTTAAGACGGCCGCGAAGGCCGTCTGTGTCGAGCAATTTATGGTAGGCGCTGCTGGTGGTTGTAAATCCGTCCACCGCTCGTACGCCTTGAGCGGTCAGTTCGCGAAACAATTCCCCGAGACTCGCACACTTCCCGCCGACCAAAGCCACGTCGCCCGCACCAACCTCGATCAGATCGAGCACGAATGTATCCGAACTATTCATACGAAGCCTCACCTGTCGCGTCAAAATATTGGACGAACGCACGATTCTCACCCGAACGCTGAGAATCGTGCTGTAACCTGCCTTACTAAGGCGTCTAGAAGCGGATCACTGCGTCGGGCCCACCCTCTACGTGCACAGTATCGACGAAGCGGATATGCCGGCTGTCCGTGGTCATAACGACCGAGTGAGTACGCTTGCCCGCACCGAAGAAACGCACCCCGCGCAGCAACGCACCGTCGGTCACCCCGGTCGCGGCAAAGATGATCCTCTTGCCCGGTGCCAGGTCGTTGGTGTCGTAGATCTTGTTGGCATCGTTAATGCCCATTTCCCGAAGGCGGGACATCACCTTCTCCTCAGAAGGCACCTTCGAGGCGTCAACGCCGAGCCGTGAGGGGTCAAAAACGAGCTTCGCCTGGATCTCACCGTTAAGGCATTTCATCGCTGCCGCAGTGATAACACCTTCAGGAGCGCCGCCGATCCCCATCAGGGCATGTATATTGGTCCCCGCGACCGCGGCGGATATTCCGGCCGAAAGGTCGCCGTCGGAAATGAGCCGGATGCGAGCGCCCGTTGACCGGACGTCCGCGATGAGCTGTTTGTGCCGGGGGCGATCGAGGCAGATCACGGTAAGGTCGTCAATGTCGCGACCAAGGCGGCGTGCGATGTTCTTCAGGTTGTCGGCGACCGGAGCGTCGATGTCGATCGCGCCCTTGCATGAAGGTCCGACGACGATCTTGTCCATGTAAATGTCCGGTGCATTCAGCAAACCGCCGCGCTCGGCTGCAGCGAGCACGGCGATGGCATTGTTGGCCCCGAGGGCGCAGAGGTTCGTGCCCTCGAGCGGATCGACGGCGATATCCACTTCCGGAAACTCCCTGCGGGCATCGTCCGGGTAATTCCCGCCGCCGACCTCTTCGCCGATATAAAGCATCGGCGCCTCGTCACGTTCGCCTTCGCCGATCACGATTCGCCCGCGCATCGGCACCGTATCCATCACCTCGCGCATCGCCTCGACCGCCACATGGTCGGAATGCTTGCGGTCCCCCTGCCCCATCGTCTTGGCCGATTCAATGGCCGCAGCTTCTGTTACACGCAGAAAATCGAGCGACAGCTCGCGTTCAGCTTTCATAATTGAGTGGTTATGCCTGAAATTTATCGGACCTGTAAATCTTGGTTATGCACGCATTCTAACACTTGTCCGCGCTCGTTTGACAAGTTATTCTCGGAATATTACGGTTTTAGTTTGATTTTAAGCCCGTTTGGAAGAGGAGTTTCCCTTTAAGAGATGACCTACATCGTTGCCGAACCCTGTGTTGATTGCAAGTACACCGACTGCGCCGCTGTCTGCCCGGTCGAAGCGTTTCACGAGCTGCCCGATAAACTTTTGATCAACCCCGACACCTGCATCGATTGCGACGCGTGCCTGCCCGAATGCCCGGTCGAGGCGATCTTCTCGGATATGTCCATCCCTGAGGAATACCTCCCCTGGCTCGAGATCAACGCCGATGCGGGCAATTACCCGATCATCAGCACGAAGCAACCCGCTCTGTACGGATCGAATTGCAAG
>JAEZJR010000010.1 GCA_023415725.1 Acidobacteriota bacterium | reverse complement strand
GGTACGGATAGCGAGGTCAGCCCAATGACCTCCCGTAATTCCCCCGACCCATAAGCTTGCGGTGCCCGAGCCGGAACGGCGATCCTTTTGATTTGTGTAGTGAGATAACAGTAACGCGAATCTGAACTGCGGCACATAAGGAAAATCCCTAATAACTAACAGGATTTTCGGCATTTTGGCTCGGGGCATGTCCGTCCGGCGGAGCAATGTATTCAATGGCTCTGGCTGTAAAGCCGCTCGAGCCGGGACAGATCGTCAGCTTCGCGGATGCTCTTGTCGGAGCGTTCCACCTTGAATCGCGGGATGCGTAGGGCATAGCCGGAGGAGTACCGATCGGTCTTCTGGATATCCTGAAAATCCACTTCGATGACCATCTCCGGCTCGATCTCTACGGTCCGCCCGAGCGTGACGATGACCTTCGGAGCGAGCCGCGCGGTCAGGTCCCGCAGCACCGCTTCGCTGAAACCGCTCCCGACCTTCCCGACGGTGAGAAACTCGTTTTTGGCCCCGCGCACCGCAATTATCAGGCTGGAGAGCATCCCCTTGCGCCGGCCTGATCCCCATATCCCGCCCACCACGACGACGTCGAGCGTTTCGAAGGCGGGCTTCAGTTTCATCCAGTTTTCGGTGCGTTTCCCCGGAATATAAACGGCATTCGGGTCCTTCACCATTATCCCCTCCTGCCCGGATCGGACCGCCTTTTTGAAGAACGTATCCATATCCTTGCGACGATTAGTTACGAGCGACTCGGCGGGGCGGACGCGGTCGGTGGGGCGGAAAAGTGCTGCGAGGCGCTCGCGGCGTTTGGCTTGGGTGGCATCCATTAGACTTTCCCGCCGGTCGAGGAGCACGTCGAACGGGAACAGAATGAGCGGCATCTCGCGAGCCGCCTCATCGATGCCGCGCTTGCGGCCTATGCGCTGGAGGACTGCGGAGAACGGGAGTTTTTTCTTCAATGTTGCGTCGAAAGCGACGGCCTCACCCTCGATGATCGCGTCGCCGCCCGTCCATGCTTCTTTCAGCGCCGCGACGATGTCGGGCATCGCCTCGGTGTCGTCTTTGAGCCGGCGGGAGTAAAAACGGACGCGCCAGGGTCGTTTCTGAATATGTATCTGCAGCCTTGCCCCATCGTATTTCGTTTCGAGGATCCAGTCGGTCTCCGACGTGCCAGTCTCGGGGATTATCCGGTCGGGGTCGTCTATCTTGTGGGCGTTCATGAACTGGTAGGGGCGGAAGAGCACCAGGCCGCCGTGCTCCAGTGCCTCCTCGCCCTCACGTGCACGGGATGCGGCGAGCCCGATATCGTTCGTCATCGTGTAAAAATGCTCGACCGAGCGGGCAGGAACTTCGAAGGCTTCCGCGATCGCGCGCGTGAGAGTGCCCAGGCCCACGTTGATGCGCATCTGGTTGAGGGCCATGCGGGTGAAGTACTTCGCTCCAGCCGGAGTGGTATTCTTGAAAACATGCTCGACGATGGAGGCGCGCGGGCGGCCCGAGTCGATCGCTTCGTTCACCCGGCTCCACAGTTCCGCCACGCCCAGCTTGTCATTGCCGTTCGCATAGGCCGCGGCGACGGTGCTCATATCACCGGCTTCCCTCACTTCCTCGTCGATCTCATCAGATGACTTCCCCGCGATCGCCGCGACCTGGTCGCGGATCGCCGCCGGGCCGATGCCGAGACGGTCAGAGCATTCCGGAGGAACAAGCTCCCCGAACGAGAAATGAGCTATCGGGGCCAGGTCCTCTTCTGCGGCGTGAAGGAAGGTTTCGGCGAGCAGCTCCACGCGTTTCGCGTCGGAACCGGCAGTGCTGATCCGGTCGTAAACGTCGGCGAGTTCGGAGAATTTCATACCCATTCGGCCTTCGCCAATATTTTGCGGCATCCCGCTTGCACTGAACGTTTGCGGGGATACCGTTACGTCCACGAGGATGGATTGAACTGATACGGATGAGCCTCGAAACCTATCAAAAGAAAAGGGATTTCAGACGCACGCCGGAACCAAAGGGGAAGCTTTCCAAAGCGAACAGGCACCGCTTTGTCTGCCAGGAGCACCACGCATCGAGCCTTCATTTCGACTTCCGTTTGGAGATCGGCGGGGTCCTCAAATCGTGGTCGGTGAGGAAGGGACCGTCGATGGATCCGAGCGTGCGGAGGCTGGCGGTGCCAACGGAGGACCACCCGGTCGAATACTTAAAATTCCAGGGGGACATCCCCGAGGGGAACTACGGTGCCGGCCAACACCGGATCTGGGACGAGGGGACTTATCGCCTGATCGACGAGGGCGACGCGGAGGAACGGTTCGAGAAGGGGAAACTCAAATTCGAGCTGAACGGGAAGAAGCTTAAAGGCATTTTCAATCTTTTCCGCCTCGGGCAACGCGACCAGTGGCTGTTGGTGAAATCGAAGGACGACCACGCCGATGAAGATTGGAAACTCGAATTACTCATCCCCGACGAGGACGGGAACAAGTTCATCGAGGAAAAGCCTTCGGGAAACGGCCGCGCCGCGTCGAAGAGCACGAAGTCGAATAAGCCGGTCGTGAAGAAGGACGCGAGCGCCAGGAAAGGCGAGAAATTACCGACACTCGCGGCGGTATTAAAGTCGAAAAACCCGGAAGGCGATAAGCGCGTGAAAGTGGGCAACTGCGTGCTCGGGCTAACGAGCCTCGATCGCGTATATTTCCCCGACGAGGGATACACGAAGGCGGACCTGCTCCATTACTACGACAGCGTCTCGAAATACATACTTCCCTACCTGAAGGACCGGCCGCTTATCATGAAGCGTTACCCGACCGGAATAAAGGGCATTTCGTTCCACCAGCACGACGTGGATGAGGTGCCGGAATTCGTGCGGACGGTCGAACTTGAGGCGGAAGACTCGGACGGCAAGCATATGGTCGATTACGTCGTCGGAGGGAATCTGCAGACGCACCTTTACCTCGCGAACCTCGGCGCGATCGAGCGGCACCCATGGCATTCTCGGATCGGCGATCTCCAACGTCCGGATTGGTTCGTGTTCGATATGGACCCCGGCGACGAGGTGGAATTCGAGACGATCTGCGACGTCGCGGTGATCGCCCGCGACGTGCTTGCGGAAATGGGGCTCAAATCATACGCGAAAACTTCAGGCTCGCGCGGGATTCACGTTTACGTTCCGATAAAGGCCCAGTACACCTACGAGCAGGTGGCGGATCTCGCGGCACTGGTGGCGGAGATGGTCGCGGACGCGGATCCCATTAACGCGACCGTGCAGCGCAGCAAATCGAAACGGAAGAAGGGCCAGATCTACGTCGACCACATGCAGAACGCATACGGGAAGTCGGTCGTCGCACCTTACTCGGTCAGGCCGAGGCCGGGAGCACCCGTTTCCGCTCCGCTCGAATGGGCGGAGGTGAAGCGCAAAAAGATACGGATCAGCGACTTCACTATCGAGACGATGGCCAAGCGAATAGAGAAGAAAGGCGATCTTTTCGCACAGGTTTTGAAGAACAAACAGATACTGGACGAGGCCTTGGAAAAGGCGAAAGTGAAAGGCAAGAAACGAAGGTAATTCAAAGGGGGGAATTGAAATATGAATGAGAAGAAATCATCAGGCGCTCGGGAATTGATCGACACGGGCACGGATAAAAGGTTCGTTCGCAGGGACGATAAAGGGCAATTCAAGGAAAGCGACGACGTCGGCCGCTCACTATCACGGGACGTCAAGCACCACGCCAAGACGAAATCGAAGAAAGGACAGGGCGACCGCGGCGATCGGTAATATTCTCCAGTGGCCGGCGTCATCCATACCGGCCACAAATTCTTGACAGTTAAGCTTTACAGCGGCGCTACAATTCGGGTATCAGGAGGCAGTGACGATGGACTTCTACTTTCTGCTCTTTTCGCTGTTCTTCCCGCGAATAACGATGGTGGTGTACTTCCTGCAGGGGTGGTACCCGGACAACGCCGTCCCGAACTGGCTGGATCTCGTGCTCGGCATCGTCGCGCCCCGCATCCTGATCCTCATCTACATTTACCAGAACATGGGGTATGAGAACATCTGGTTCGCCGCTCACCTGATCGTGATGATCCTTGCCTATTTCGGCAGCGGGCACCAGACGATCACCAGGCGGCGCAGAGTGGTCGAGGAATAAACGGAACACCTGTGGCAATCCACACCTGACCGTCGAAGTTTCGACGGTTACTTTCACATCCGACTTCAATTAAGTTGTAAGGCGACGGAATGTTGTTATAATCCGGGCGAGATGTTGCCCGGGCGCCTTACCGCATGATATCCACGAGCCCGACGCCACCCGCGATGCCGATACTTATCGCCGAAGACAACGAGGCCCAATGCCGCTACCTGCGCGATCTGATCACGGGGAACTTCCCCGGACACTCGCCTGTGATCGAGGCGCGTGACGGCGAGGCCGCCGTGAAGATCGCCCTCGACGAGCGGCCGGCACTTTCGATACTCGACATCCAGATGCCGAAACTCTCAGGGGTGAAGGCCGCACGGGCGATCTGGCGCGAATTCCCCGAGGCGAGGATAATCTTCTGGACGCAGTTCCCACACGAGATCTACATCAACGAGATCCGCAAGATCGTGAGGTCGACCGACCCGCAGCCCACGTACGGGTTCATCCACAAGAACAACCCTGAAGGCCGATTTTTGCGCTTCATCGCGGCGGTGCTCGAGGACGGGGCGGACATGATTGACCCGGCCTTCAAGGATTCCTTCCAGCGTCCGCTGCTCACGGAGTTCGAAGCGGAAGCGTTGCGGTACCTGGCGTTGGGCATGTCCAATTGGGCGATCGCGAGGAAATGCTCGTTGAGCCTCCGCGGGGTTGAAAGCCGCCTCGCGACGCTATACGAAAAGCTCTTCCCCGAACACGCCGCCGGCACGGACGCGGAAGAATACGAAAAACTCGCCTACAACATGCGCACACGCGCATTCTTCCAGGCCCTGCGGCGCGGACTGATAAACAGCGACGAACTGGACAAGGCAGAGTCGGAGTTGGCGGACTGGATCGAGCGCGACAGGCAAAAATTTAGGGCCTCGCCGAAATAAATTGATGATTGGGAGCGGAAATCACAAGCTGGTCCCCGGCTTCGCCGTGTCCCTTCTCTTACTCGTACTCGTCATCGCGAACTTTTTTGCCCAGGACCCGCAGCCGTCTTCGTCCGCATCCCCTCAAACTTCGCCAGAGCCATCCCCGGGCGCCTCGGTAACGCCGACACCGCCGCCCAGGCTCCCAACTCCGACGCCCTACCCCGGTGCGCAGAACGCTCACCAGTGGGGCTCCATCACCGTCTTCAACGGGCTGCCTTCCGACAGCGTCCGCGCGATCGCTCAGACCCCGGACGGCGTGATGTGGTTCGGCACGGACAACGGCCTTGCTCGCTTCGACGGGCGTCGCATTCAGACTTTTTCGCCCGGGGATGCCGAAGGCTCTGAAAGCATTCTTGCACTGGCCGTTAACGAATCAGGCGATCTGTGGATCGGAACACGCGACGGAGCGTTCGTCCACTCCGGCAATGAATTCTCCTCCCTGCAGGGTACGAGGGGCTTGGCAATTACCGCGATCCTTTCAAGGGGCGACGACATTTATCGGCCTGATACAGAGCTCGATCTAGTTTTAGGAACCGATCGCGGCCTGGTGTTGGTCGCAAGGAAAGATGAGAGGGGCTCGTTTAAGACCGAACCCCTATTCAACGATCCGATCCTGTCCTCCGACGGGGAACCTGTACCCATAACCGGTTTGATCCAAACTGACCACGGTGGCATTCTCGCTAGCACCTCTGGCAGTGGTGTGTTTTTCGTGGATGACGGGATCGCGAAAAGGGAGGCTACTTTACGCTTCGGTTCGGCATTCGTAAACGCGATCGTGCGCGACTCAAATTTCACTGTCTGGCTTGGTACCGATGCTTTGCGGGGAGCAAGCGGGTTAGTAGCTGCTGGCCGGGATGCGACTCCATTGCGAATCTCTGCGCCGACCTCGAAAATCCTTTCGCTTGAAGCAAATGACAGCGGTGTCTGGGCCGGCAGCGAGCGTTTCGGGCTGTTTCATTTCTCGGGCACCAAACTCAAAAAGAATTACACATTCGAAAATACTTCCGGCGGCTTGCGGTCGAACACCCTTTACACGCTGTTCACCGACCGAGAGGGGGTTCTGTGGATCGGAACTAACCGTGGTGTGAGCCGATTCGACCGAATGGGCCCGATGCAGCAAACGGTCTCCGACAGCCCGAATAGCAATTTCATCCGCGCCCTTTATGCTGAACCGGGTGAACGACGAACTATCCTAGCCGGATCGAATCGCGGGCTTTTCGAATACGACGGCGAGGCTTGGAATGAGTTGCAGGCCTTTCATCGCAAGGTGATCTACGCGATCCATTCACCAAACGGTGATCCCCAGTCGGCGTTGGTCGGCACGCCGGAAGGTGTTTTCGATCTTTCGGGGAGGATGATCTTCAGAGGCGACGCCCGAGCGATCAAGAGTTACCAAGGCAAAGCCTTCGCTGCCGTCTATGGTCAAGGCGTCATCGAGATCAAAGGCGGGCAGGGCCGGATCGTGTTCGCTAACGATAAGGTCACATCACTCGGGGGCTCCGGCGAAAGGTTATGGATCGGCACCGAAGACGGGAACCTCTTCCGATTTGACGGAAGGAACGCGTCGCTAGAACTCGGGCCCGAATCGCTAAAAAGCGGCACTATTTGGAGCATCTATGATGCGAATGACCGTGGATTATGGCTCGGCGGGCAGCACGGAGTTTTCTTAGTTCGTGACGGAGCGGGCGAGCAGATCGTTGCGGTCGAAGACGTCCGCGACGTTCGGGTAGGAGATGATGGGCATGTGTGGGTCGCGACCACGACGAAGGGCGTTGTGCACGCCCGGCGTGATGATCGGTTCGGATGGCTGAATACGTCGATCGGGTTCGAACAGGGTTTACCCTCCGAGAAAGCATTCGCGATCGTGCCGCTGGATGAAGGCAAATTCCTTTTCGCCACGAACCGCGGGGTCGTTGCTTACAACCCAGGCGCCACACAGCCGAAACTTATCCCCGTGCGCTTGCTCAGCCAGCGCGTGCATGACCTTGCCGAAGCAACCTCGACGATCGCGCTGGAATATCCGCAGAACGCAATATTAATCGAGGTAGCCGGGCAGAGCAGCCGGACGTTCCCGGAGGAATTCCAGTATGCTTACGTCCTGGCGGACCAGAAGGGGCACGTGATCGACATCCGCGTTTCGAACGACCCGCAGTATTCGCCGCAGAACTTGCCCGCCGGGGAATACACGATCACCGCGACGGCGTTCGATCGTGATCTGAATTCATCTGACCCGCTGACGATCAGATTTACGGTCGCGACCGCTCCCTTCCCGTGGACCGCAACGGCGTTAGGAGTGCTGCTCGCGATATCGCTGTTCGGATTAGCGTGGGCGATCATCGAGCATAGGCGGATCCGGCTTCGCACTAACGAGCTCGCCGCTGCGCGCTTCGATCTCGCCAACGAGGCGGAGCGTGAACGCCGGCGGATCGCACGCGACCTGCATGATCAAACCCTAGCAGACCTTCGCAATATCATCATCAACAGCGACAAGCTGGCAGGCGACGGCTCTTTCAGGTCGGAGATCGAATCGGTCTCGACCGAGATCCGCCGCATTTGCGAGGATCTGAGCCCATCGGTGCTCGAGAATGTCGGGCTCGTCGCCGCATTGGAGTTTTTGCTTTCGCGGACCGTGGAGAACGGAAACTTCCAGGCCGACGACTCGGTAGAGGAGAACATCACCTTCCCGCTGAACGTGCAATTGCAGATATACCGGATCGCACAGGAGGTGCTGACGAACATCTCGAAGCATTCCGACGCCGGCCGGGTCGAGATGGGTGTTAATGTCAGTGGAGACGGCCATTTTGTGCTGCGGATCCGTGATAATGGAAAGCTCTTTCAACCCGCCGCGGCGAACGGCAACGGTCGCGGCGTCGCAAATATACGTTCGCGTGCGAGCCTGATCGGGGCGAAGGTGAAATGGAAGCCTGATAGGGAAGGGTGGAATTTGTTCTTGTTGAAGATTGAGAGCGTCCAAACCAAGGTATCCGACCTTTAATGATTTAGCCTTCCCGATCGAACCGACGCAAGGATCCCCAACGGCACCGCAACAACGAGAGGTACCAGCAGCACCGACAAGAAATGCTCCCACTTCGAGGCGTCGAAGGAACCATTGAGGATCGGCAGCGTCAACGCAACGAAGTAGTAGGTCATCAGCGGAACCGCTACGACGAGAAAAGGCAGAGCTTTCGCCTTGCCGCTCCGCAAACCCTCGATCTTTTCCGCCGCATAGTAGAGGCCGACCAGGAATAAAAAGTAGACAAGTATCCCCTCGACTCGGTGCGAGGTTTCGGGGTCTGACCAACCCTCGAATTCTTCACTTCTCATTCCCAGGGCGATCACGATCCGGGCCGCGTTCGCGATCATCGTCCATCCATAAGCCACGAGCAGGATTAGCGGGAGTTGTCTGAGCTTCCCCTCGCGGATCTTCCGCACCGCGAGCATCAGGAAACAGACGATCAGGAAATTGACGCCCGCGCATGGTGCGGCGATCAGGAAGGTACGGTCGTCGCTGAGGTAGCCGAAGAACGGCTCGAAGCGGAAGTTGGATGCGGTCACCGTCTCGACGATCAATGTCGTTGGGGCGAGTATCCAGCGGAGCTCGTTCACGTTCGCGATGGAATAGTGCCACTTCAAGCCACCCGCGAGCGCCGCGGTTGCGATGAGGTAGATGGCGATGTTGGCCCGCTTTTCGCTCATATTCGAGGATGGGGAAGGGCGGCGTTCGGCCGCCCTTTGTTATGGAGTGCGGGGAGGCAGGAATCTTAGACAGCCGCAACCGGCGGGCTGTCGTCCATATATCTCCTGATCAATAGCGCCAGTGCCAGCAGCCCGAGGATCGCTATTAGCCATACCAACTCCGGCTCGCTGCCGACGGCGAGGTCGCTCACGCCAACTGGGAGCGGCAAAGGCTGTTTCACGTCGGTCGCCGATTCGCCGGGATTGACTATCCTCTCTCTGACCGCAATGAACGACGTGTAGCGGGTCAGGAGGTTATATTTCAGGCCGAGGTCGGTGATCTCTCGTACGGATCTGTCCGAAACCTCGCCGAATCCGTGGTCGGAGAGCTCGGCTATTCGCGTCCTGGCCCAGAGGTAGGTGAGAGCGGCGTTCGCTTCATCCGGTTGGACATCGGCGACGTTCACGGCCGTTGAGAAATTCCCCCGCCCCGTTCGGCCCAACAGCTCGATCTTGCCCGTGGGGTTCCCTCGCCATTTGCCGAACATCACCACCGGGCGGTTCGCGAAGAGATCCGGGAAGCCGCCCGGCTCCACGTCGTAAACCTCGAACCCCTCGGCCCGGATATCGATGTCGGTGAGCACGGGCGATTGGATGTATTCGCGGAAGCGTGTGGCGGTTTCGGCGGCTTTCGATTCGTCTTCGAGGATGAACGGCTCGCCGAGGCCCGCCTTTGCGGCCCCTTCGATTAGGTAGCGGTTGACGCTGGTGCCGATCCCGAATGCGAACAGGTTCGCCTTGCCCAGATTCTCGCGGATGTGCCGGAAAACTCCCTCTTCGACCGAGACGTAGCCGTCGGTTATGAGGACGATGCTGCGTGAGACGCCCTCTTGCTGCGGCATCGAGATGGCCTGCTGCATGGCGGGGAGAAGTTCGGTCCCGCCGCTGCCTCGCTGCTGCTCGATGAGCTGGAGCGCACGCGAGATATTTTCGGGGTTAGCCGGTAAGGGGCTCTCTGAAAGCGCGGTGGAATCACCCGAGAACAGGATCACGTTGAAGAAATCCGTACCGCGCAGGCTGCCGATCAGGTCCTCAAGCAGCTTCTTCGAAACGTCGAGCGGGAAGCCCTCCATCGACCCCGAAACATCCACGACGAAGACGTATTCCCTCGGCGGGATGTCTTCGGGAGTGACGCGGCGCGGCGGTTGGGCCATGTAAAGGAAGAAGTTTTCGTCCTGGCCCTGGAACAGCATCAGGCCGGCAGCGATCTGGTCGCCGGCGAGGCGATAATTCAGGATGAAATCGCGATTCCCTTGGAAAGGGTCCGCGTCGTTGATCTCGAGCAGGGCCGTGTTCGTGCCCTGGAATTGCGCCTGGATCTGGTGGGATGTCGAGTGCAGATCGCGGATCGGCACCCCGGCGGAAACGCGGGCGAGCAAGTGGAAGTGACTCGTCGGGGGCTGGCCCTGGTGGGTGTATGGCGTTTCGACGAAGCCGTTCCCCTGCTGGTTTTCGTTGGGCGAGGCGTAGCGTGGGCCGACGACGGTTGGGTAGACCACCTGGTATTGCCCGTCCGTGGGGACGAGGAGCTCCGTGTATCGCAGCTCGATCTCGACCTCTTCGCCGGGCATCAGGTTGGCGAGGCCCATCGTGAAGACGTTTGGCCGGGCCTGTTCGAGCAGCGAAGCGCTTTTACCTTCCCGTTTGGCGGTTTCGAACTCCTGCTTCGCCTGCTCGCGTTCCTTTATTTTGGCGACGATCACCTCGTCGCCGATCCGCATGCGCATGCCGTAGACGGCGGCCCGCGTGGAGGCGGGAAATACGTAGGTCGCGTTGATCGGGCGGGTACCGTCGTTGGCGTAGACCTGCTTCACCCGCACGTCGGAGATCACGCCGGAAACCCTGATATCTACGGCGGTTTCCTTTAACGGAAGCCTGTCGACGCCGGGGTCGCCCTTGACGAAAAAGTACGGCGAAAGCGTCTTGTCGGGGCCGGGGTCGTTCTGGGCATCGGCCGCGGGGGCCATGAAGAAGAGTGCCGCCGCGAGCATCACGGCAAGACGGAAGATTTTTCGGACCATTCGATCGACTCCATTTTTTCCGGCCCGGAAGAGGCCAGGTTTTGCTATGGAGCGATGGTAATTCGGCGGGGGCGTTCGATTAACGTTCGTCGCCACAAGGCCGGACCGTGGAAGCCACAGTGGCGGTGCGCGGGGAACTCGGATGGGGGGCGGATCTTCCCCCTGATTCAGCATGGGGTTCATGCACTGCTTCAGAAATTGTGGCGCGTGCCACATTTTTGATCGTGGCGGGAGGGGCGTATTTGCTGGATACGGCGGGCGTGCCACATTTTATCCACAGGGATTGTGGGAAAAGTGGTCAGCCGGAAGGCCCATTTTGGTCAGCCGATCCGGGCCGTTTCGGCTGACCACTTTCGTGTTAGTTGTCGTAGGTGCGTTTCCACGGCGGAAGTGGTGAGTCAGTTGAGTTGGCTGAGTTGGTTGAGATAACCCCTCTCGCCGTTCTCCGCGTTCCTTCCGTACTCCCCGTGGTCAGGTCTTGGTTCTCGTTCCTTGGTTCGGGTACGTTTTTCTTCCTTTCTTATTTCGTGGTTCAAAGAGAATCTGGAACCACGAAATAAGAAAATAGGAAAGAAAAAGAGGGAGAAAAGGAATTCGACGACGGAAGACGGGGAAAAGAGAAAACGTTTTGGCCCGCGAAAGAGCGCGAAAGGAAACGAAAAAGCACATACGAAATTTTCGCGTTCATTCGCGTGATCTGCGGGCTAAAGGATGCGCCGACGAACCCCACCCGCTACTGCGGGCGGTACCGAAATCCGCTCGACTAGCGTTCGGGGAGGGGCGGGGGCGTCGGGGATTGTTTGGGGAGGTCGCGGTATTTCATTGAGATGTTCTCGGTGTTGACGATCTCCCAGCGGCGGAGGACGAAGCCGGATTCGAGGCGCCAGTGAGTGCGGATCCGCCCCGATAGCTCGCGGTGGATCCGGGCGTGGGGGGACGATCGGGTCTTGATGTCGAGGGTGATGGTGGCGCTGTTGCCGTCGATCTGTTTTTCGACGATGGCGATCTCCTTCGGTTCGTCCTCGTCAAAGCCCCAGGGGATCGGTTCGCCGGTGCCGCTCTCGGGCATCACGTCGTAGACGCGCGTGTCGTTGATGCGGCGGCGGATGATCTCGTCGGTGAGCTCGGGAATTTCGCCGCCCGCTGGGTCGCCAGCTTGGGCGCCGTTTTGCGAAGCCGGCGGGCCACACGCGATCGTACACGCGATCAGCATAACCAGCACAACTAATCCCAGTCTTTCCGTCACGTCATTCACCCGCATAGCTTATCTCCATACGGCGGATGTAGAGCCCTGAGAGGAAGAGCACGACCGCGGTGAAAATGAGCAGGCTCGGCACGGCGATCCAGGCCGGCGTGGGTTCGGCGAGCACCGCGAACGGGCCCTCGTTCATCGGGACGGGGACGAGCGACTGCAGGTAGTGGATCACGCTGATCTTCTTCAGGCCCGGCGGGAGGAGGAAGTTGATCCACTCCCAACCGTAGAGCGCGAGCCCGGGGACGATCGGGTTGCGGAAGAACAGCCCCACGATCAGGAACACCGCCCCGTAACCGACGCACGCGAGCATCGTGACAGCCACATAGGTGAGCAAGTGCCGCGCACCCGCGCCGTTGAAAAAGTAATTGCCCGCCTCCGACGGGAAAAGCCCGTAGTGAAGGATCAGCATCGACCCGGCGGTCGTGATGCCGAAGAGCACCATCGTAGCGACGAGGCCGGAGAGATATTTGCCCACCACCAGCACCTCGCGCCGCACGGGCGAGAGGAAGTAGTAATGCAGGCTGCGGTCGACCACCTCGCCGCGGAAGAGATTCATGAACACCCATGCGCAGCCGAAGAACACCAGCGTGCGCAATATCAGCCCGCCGTAAACGGCCGCATAAACCTGGCCGAGCATGCCGAAGTTGTCCATCTCATCGGCGTCAGGCGGAAAGATCGCGAGCATCGTGAGCAGAGCGATCGGCAACGCCGCGACGGGGTAAAGCAGAAGCGCACGGCGGCTGAAGAAATTCTTCCGTATCTCGAGCCGCATTATCGCCAGCGTCTGCCGCGCCCAGAGCGACCAGGAAGAGCCCCGCGGCGGGGCAGACACATTTTCTACAAGCTCTGTAGCCGTCTCCATCAGTTACGCCCTCCGTCGGAAGCGATAAGGTATTGGTACACCGCGTTGAGGTCGTCGTCCACCGGCGCGACCGATTCCACCTCGAGCCGCTGCTCGATGACGGCCCTGTTCAGGAGCAGATAGAACTCATCCGGGCGTCGCGTCTTGACGAAGAGGCCGCGGCGGTCGTTGTGGATGCGGGCCTCGACGGTGTGCTCGTGTTCGAAGAGGCGAGCGGCGAGCACCTGCGGCCGGTCGCAGCGGATCAGGATCTGGATCGGGTGCTCGTCGATCTCGTCGCGGACGCCGTGCACGTCGCCCTCGGCCACGATGTAGCCGTTGTGGATCAGCACGACGCTGTCGGACATCATGTCCACCTCGTGCAGGATGTGGCTGGAGATGATCAGGTACATCCCCGCATCCGCGAGCGCGCGGAATAGACGGATGATCTCGGCTCGCGCCATCGGGTCGAGGCCGTTCAACGGTTCATCGAGCACGAGCACCGAGGGGTTATGGGCGATCGATTGTGCGAGGCGGACGCGCTGGCGCATCCCCTTGCTGAAGCCGGAGACCTTGCGGTCGGCGGCCTCGGTCATCGAAACGCGCTCGATCGCCTGCTGGGCGAGGTCGCGCGTCTCCGCTTGCGTGTATCCGTGAACGCGCAGGTAAAACTCGATGAACTCCCTTGCCGTCGCTCCGCGCGGGAACGAATCGAACTGCGAGCAGTAGCCGAGCTTTCGGAAGAGGGCTTCGGGCTCGTTGGGCGAGATGCCGAGCACGCTGATGCGGCCACTCGTCGGTTTGAGCAGGCCGGTCATAAGGTTCATCAGCGTCGTCTTGCCGGAGCCGTTGGGGCCGACGAGGCTGGTGATGCCGGGGGCGATGCTGAGGTCGATGCGGTTGACGCCGAGCACCTCGCCGTAGAACTTCGAGACGTCTTCGAAGACGATCATCTGATCGGAATGTACCGGGGCGGCGGTGGGCGTCATTTGATCACCTCGTAGGCCCTGACCTTACGCGATAGCAGCCAAACGCACACGCCGCAGATCAACGCGATCACCATCCACGACGCCCATAGCGGCGGCTCGAGCAATGCGATATCCATGTAGACATTGTCGTAGACCGGGGTGGTCACCTTCCCGCGGACCGTTCCTGATTGCCGCTCGAACAGGCCGAAGAGGCCGTACCAGATGTTGTTCATCCCCGCCCAGATGCTGATCAGATTGCCGACGCGCGTCAGGAATATCTCGTTCACGATCGCTCCGAACGCGCTCGGGATGAAGAAGAGTCCGAGCATCGCACCGCTCGCGACGACGCGCCATTTGACGAGCGCGGAGATCGCCAGAGCGATCAGCGACAAAAGGATGATCCACACCATCGACCCGGTGAAGATCGCGCCGATCATCCACAGGTTCGCCCACAGCCAGCCCGCACCGGCGAGCGACGCCTGGAAGAAAAAGATCAGTATCCCGGGCACCCACGTCACCAGCGACAGCACGAGCACGACCGCCGCCATCTTCCCCAAAACGTACTCGGTACGCGAGAGCGGCCGGCAAAGGTAGAGCGGCAGGGCGTTGTTCGACAGGTCGCGCGAGATGAGCGGCGGGGCGATCAGCACCGCGACGATGAACGAGAACGCCCCCTGCACCTCCACGTAGGTGCGGAAGAACGTCGCGTCGATCGGGATAAGTTCGCGGACGTCTATCTGCAGCATCGCGATGGCATTCACGTTGTGGCGAAGATAAACGAGTATCGCCGCGATCAGGGGGTAGATGAAGCAGACGATGAAGATCGTCGTCAGCAGTCTCGACCGGAAAAGGTCCCGCAGCGCGTGCCGCGGGATGACGAGGAAGCGCGACCAGGCGGAGAGTTCCTGACCCTCGTACGCCCCGTACAAGTGTTCATATACCGCCATTTGCCGCCCTCCCGTTGCTTTGCCCGTTGCCGTTCTCCATCGCCTTGAGGAAGATGTCCTCGAGCGAATCGCGTTTGTAATTGAGCCGCCTGATCTGCACGCTGTACTCGAGCGCGAGGCGGTAGAGGTCGGCGATCTCGACCGTGTCCTGCATTATCACCTTGATACGGCGCTCGCCGGAGAGGGCGCATTCACAGCCGAGATTGCCGATCGATTCGGCGAAAGCCTTGCGGTCGCCGCCGCGGGTTTCGAGCTCGATGAATTTGCGGTTCGCCTTGCGTTCTTCTTCGAGGTCGCAGTTGGCGGCGATGTAGCCGTCTTTAAGTACGAGGATCTCGTCGCAGCACTCCTCGACGTCGCGGAGGAGATGCGATGACAAGAGGATCCGTGCCCGGCCGCCGTCGCGGATCTGACGGATCAGCGAGATCATCCGGCTGCGCGTTGGCGGGTCGAGCCCGTTGGTCGGTTCGTCCAGGATGATCAGCTTCGGCCCGTGCACGATCGCCTGGGCGAGCTTCGCGAGCTGCTTCATCCCGAGCGAGTAGGTATCGACCGGCCTGTAACGAGCTTCGCCCAATCCGACGTAAAAGAGAGCTTCGTGAGCGCGTTCGAGGGCGTGGCGCGGCGGGATGCCGCTCAACTCCGCCATCAGCCGGACGAAGTTCACGCACGACATCTTCGCGATGAACGAATCGCTCTCCGGCATATATCCAACGGCCGCACGCACCTGCTTCGCGTTCGCCGTGATGTCCTGCCCGAAGATGCGCGCCGTACCCGACGTCGGCGGGTGAAACCCGAGCAGAGTATGAATAAGCGTCGTCTTCCCCGCCCCGTTCGGCCCAAGCAGCCCGATCGCACGCCCGTTGAGCGCACCGTCCAGCGACTTCAATATCTGACGCTTCCCGAACGTCACGCTCAAATTTTCCAGTTCGATGACGCTTGTCATGCAGCTCTAACCATCACGGCTCTTCAGTGAAATGCTTCTCTACGATTTCCCTTAATCTTTTCAATCCGACGTCGCTCCCGAAACGACCAGCTTGAACATAGGATTCCTTTTGAGCGTCATCATCGGAGCAAAGCCCGCCGGCTATGATCTTCTCCCAAATCTCCCGGTGCGGTGCGATTCGATGGTCATAGCTTCGGAACAAATTCCGTTCTTCGTCGTCGGATTCGTGCCCGTCCAACGCGTACGCCACGAAAAACGCGTCGTACCTCTCAAGGAACTCAATAAAGGAAATACGCCCGGCGGTGCAGTCAAAAACAAGTTGATCGTATTGCTCGATCGTCGAAAGTAGATCGTTACTCGACGTAAACATTTCCGACACTTATCGAACTAAACCTTTTCCTGAATTTGTCTACGGGCCACCTTCATCAGCATTCGCAGGGCCTCGTTCACGGCCTCAGCATCCGGGAAGGCCTCCTGCACGTCCGATTCCAGCAGAACCAGGTTCGTCCCCGATCGGTAGCGCTCAACATATTTGCCGCGCACTTTCCCTTTCAATTTTGAGAGATCGTATTCGGGCCGCATGTCGTCTTCGGGCTCGTTAATTTTATTCTCGCTCATAAGTTTCTCGCTCACTGCGGGTCGGTTCCCGCGCGCTTATAATTCGGACGGTTTCGCCGTCGTCGGTATGGGCAACAATTAACAATCTGCCATTTTCGGAATGCCCGATGATCAGGAACCGCCGTTCACCAGCAGAGTGATCCGGGTCGTCAAAAGTATCCGATAGCGGATCACCGAATACGGTCGCAGCTTCCTCGAAGGATACTTTATGTTTGGCAATGTTACCTGCCGCTTTGTTCCTATCCCATTCAAATCGCACGACTCAAATATAAGCGCTTTCGGTTTAACCGCATAACAAATTCAAACTTGGAGAGAGAACATCGAAACGCCAAAAACCGGCGGACGCTGGGAATCGTCCGCCGGTGGTCATGCTAAATTGTGCTGCGTTTATTCACTCTTCTTTTGTACGCCATTGTCCCCCATTGCGTTCATTAAAATGTGCTGCATTTCGAACGAATTGGGCATTCCGATCAGGCTCGCCGGGCTTAGGCCGAAGGCGCCGCCTTCGGTGTTGGCCGCGATTGTGATGCGGTCGCCGAGGGCGTAGGCGTATGCCAGCGTCGGCGGGGCGTTCGCGTCGATAGCGGGGAGCGACCCTTCCTGCCCGGCACTCTTCATCCGTTCGGCCAGCGGCCCCATCAGCGGGGCGAGGTCGTGGTAGAGGATCGCCGAGAAGTTAGCGTTACCGTCCTGCGGGAGCGAACTCATGAACCTTGCCGAGCGGACCAGCGTGTTACCGGCCTCGCGGTTGCGGAACGCCTGCTCGAGAAGTGCGCGGCTCGGGGCGGCGAT
>JAEZJR010000133.1 GCA_023415725.1 Acidobacteriota bacterium | reverse complement strand
ACTGCTAAGATGATACGCAAGCCGATAAACCAAGGTTTTCAGCGATTCCAACGATTATCCGACATCCGACCACGCAGTGCAACGAAAAGAAACGGCCAATCCCGTTGAATTTGCAGATGTTTTCGCTGTTCCAGCCGCTGGACGAATCGTTGCGATCGATCCGGGAACGAAATTCGTCGGCCTTGCGGTAAGCGACGAAACCCAACTCATCGCAAGTCCCGTCAAAACGCTAGCCCGAACCTCGTGGAAAAAACTACTCTCGGATATCAAACAGATCGTCTCGGACTTCGATGCCGTGGCGGTTGTTGTTGGTTTGCCGCTCGGTTTTGAGGGTGAGCGAATCGAGATGACCGATGAGGCAGAGTCAATGGGCCGAAAACTGGCCCTTTCGCTAAACATCCCCGTTAGCATGCAAGATGAACGCGTCACCACCTACGAGGCGCGGAAGCGGTTATGGGACCGAGGCGTGAAACCCGAGGATACTAAATCCGACGTCGATTCCGAGGCGGCGGCGATAATCCTCTCGGATTTCCTTTCGAGACGGCGGTCATGAAGCGGATGAAGTCACCAGGATCTAACGTGCCGGCACGAACTCCAATCGGCTGATTGCCGCTTTTTCCACCGCTTCTTTCGAGAACGGGAAGATCGCTGGCCCCCCTGTTCGCCAGAGGTCGAATTGATCTGTGAAATGCTTCGATCTTGGGTCACCGCTCTGGCCCAGAGGGATAACGTGACGTGTTGCATCCCAATTTCCGGGGCTTGCGATGAACCTCATTGAAACGCCTGATGCGACGTTGGGGGTTTGACCACTACCCGCGATCCCGATAACAGGTGTCTTGAACTGCCCTCCGATCAGCGGAGCGGCCGCGAGAGGGTGCGGGAATCTGGAAATCGAAACATTTCCCCAAACCCATTTTGATCTGTCCGCACCGTAACGTTTTTGGAGCGACGATGCAGCGTCTGCATCGCAAGAACGCATAAGCGTTTCGTAATCCGGGACCGACGCCGGAAGCCAAAGTTGGATCCTATTCCGTACGGCACGATCGAGAATACGCTCACGAACCGTCGCGGCCGGCGCGGATCTGCTGCTTTCAGCGATCCGGTTAGCCATGCAATTACGGATCTCGTTTGCGACAAGAGCACCACGGGAATCGGGCGCCATATCCCCGCCCCAATTCTTTAGCATCTCCAGGGTATCTGAAGAGGCCGCACCCGCCTTAACGATCTCCTTTGCAAGGTTGGACAGAGGGATGTTAAGTGAGTCGTATTGGGCCGACCGGACGTTTTCCATCGTCGCTTTCGATTCTTTGTTTAAAAGGTCGTAAATGCGCCTTGCCCGCCATGGTGGAGCGAAATCACGAACCAGCTGCGGGTATTTGTAGTCCGTTCCCACAATTCGCTGGTTGGCCGTCACGATCAGACCGGATGGTGGGTTAAACAGGTTGGGTAGGTCGTTCAGCGCGATGTATCCCGTCCACTCGCCGTCGTTGGTCGAACCGTCGTATGGTAAGGAGCCATCGCCGTTTCGGCGGGTCGGGATGCCGCCGGCAATTTGCCAGCCGATGTTCCCCTTCGTGTCGGCGTAAACGAAATTCTGCGTCGCTCCGCGATAGTTCGAGAGAGCCTTTCGGAATTCTTCCCAATTTTTAGCCCGATTCAGGCGGAAGAATGCCTCGAAATCGACGTTCTTCGGGTCACGGGCAGTCCATTTAAGTGCGTATCGCTTCCCTCCTTCTTCGAGTATGACAACCCCGTTTCTCGTTTCTACAACTTCGATCGTTTCAGGCTGAGTTTCGGTCTTTAACAAATTCGTTCGGACATTGATCGTTTCCTTGCGGATCGTCGGCTGTTCCCAACCGTTTGGGGTCTTCACCCGCCCCTCCGAGTCGAATGTCTCGATGAAGAGATCCTGAACGTCCGGGCCGACGTTCGTGGCGCCCCAGGCAATGTGCTCGTTATGACCGAGGACGATACCCGGGACGCCCGGAAAGGTCACTCCGGCCACGCGCATTGAAGGCGTTTCAAGGTGCGTCATGTACCAAATGCCCGGAGCGGTCGGCGAGAGATGGGGATCATTCGCCAGAAGGGGCCTTCCATCGGCAGTTCGCTTTCCCGATATCACCCAGTTATTGCTCGCAGCGAGGTCCTCGGCAAATAGGCCAATGCGTGCGAGAGAGGCGTCACGGACCGCCTCCAAATGGTCGGCGGTCGCCATAGCATTCGGATCAACCACGGTTGTAGGCGAATACTCCAACGAGGCCCGCTTCACCGCAGTGTCTTTTCCGAACATTATGACGTCATATTCGGTCCTAACCTCGGCCAGATCTTCAAACTTTTCCTTTGGAAGGCTTTGCATCAGCGTCGCCTTGAGAAGGTCGAGCCGCCATGTTGAACTTAAGGCATCAGCCAATATTTTTCCGGCGATTAGGGTGTCAGCTGGCGTCCAAGGCCGCGGCTTGTATTGAAGGATCTTGAATTCGACTGGGATCGTGTTGTCGTCGAGAGTTGCGATGTAAGCGTTGACGCCCTTCGCGTAGTTGTCCAGCGCGGACTTAAGCTCGGGAGAGAGAAACTGGTAACTGTCTTCGGCGATCTTCGCGAAACCGAGGCGACGCCACCGTTTGTCTTCGTCCAATGTCATCTTGCCCGAAAGTTCAGCGGTTTCGCCGCGGGCAAGCCGCCGCATCATGTCCATCTGCCACAACCGGTCGCTCGCCGTGACGTAACCCTGAACAAAATACAGATCGTTCTCGTTAGCGGCGGAGATATACGGAATATGACGTGAATCGCGCGTAACTCGTACGGTCGAAGACAAGCCGGTGATGGGAATGGAACCGGTTTGAGCGTTGATCGGAGCAAACAAGGCCGTAATTACTACTGCGGCCCGGAGGAGTGATCTTATGAGATTCTTTGACATAGGCAAGATCGACGAGATAGGCGTATCTGCAACCAGTTACCAGTTTGCATGGAGCCACACGTACCGAAGATACGGAACCAGTTCGACACGGGCAGTTTAGTCGATTTGATGCGTTTTTCCGAGTTGACGGTTTATGCGACCCCCCCCCGCACGGGACATCGTTCGCGTTTCCATCTGCTGCTATCTGGACAGCCTCAATAGGTCATCAGAATTATCTATATTTCCTCGACAATAAGACGCAGTTCGGTCATTTCCTCCATCGCGTAACGAACTCCCTCCCTTCCGAATCCGGAATCCTTTACGCCGCCGTAGGGCATATTATCGACGCGGAAATTGGGAGCGTCGTTGATAATTACGCCGCCGAAGTCGAGGTCATTCGCAGCCTTAACAATGTTCGTCTGGTCGCAGGAGAATACGCCCGCCTGCAATCCGTACTTGGTGTTATTGGCCATCGCGATGGCGTCGTCGAAGTGATCGAATGGCTCAACGACCATTACTGGAGCGAAGACTTCCTCGCTAACCACCCTCATTTCAGGCTGCGTCTTCGCTAAGATCGTGGCGTCGAGCATCGCACCCTCGCGGTTCCCTCCCGTGAGAAGTTCGGCTCCGTTAGTGGTAGCCTCACCGACCCACGCTTCGGCCCGCTTGGCAGCGTCTTCATCGATCATTACAGAAAGTTGTGTTGATTCATTCAGCGGATCGCCGACCTTCAAACTCTCAGCACGGTGAACAAGTTGAGATGTCCACGAGTCGAAAAGCGAAGAATGGATGTAAGCTCTCTGAACCGAAATGCAAACCTGTCCGGAATATCCAAATGCGGCGGTAAGGGTGCGGGAGAGCGATTTTTCACTATCGGCGGATTCATCAATGATCACGGGAGCGTTTCCGCCCAACTCGAGCGTGATCGGCTTCTTCCCGACACGCGCTTTCAGGTCCCAACCGACCTGAGCACTACCGGTGAACGAAACGAAACCGACTCGATCATCGTTGATGATCCCATCAATGTATTTTACCTCGGCGGGGACGACCTGGAGAGCACCAGATGGGAAGCCGCTTTCGAGGAAAACTTCGCCGAGAAGCAACGCGGTGAGCGGTGTACGTGGACTCGGCTTGATAATGATCGCGTTTCCCGATGCTAGTGCCGGGGCGACCTTATGTGCGACGAGATTCAACGGAAAGTTGAAAGGCGTAATGCCGTAAACGACGCCCCGCGGATTGCGAATCGACCGCGCGGTTTTTCCGCGCCCATTTGGCTGCAAGTCAACCGGTACCACTTCACCCGCGAAATGCTCAGCCTCGCCAGCCGCAAGCGCGAAGGTAGCAATACCCCTTTCAACCTCACCGCGTGCATAGATCATCGGCTTGGCCGATTCAAGACAGATAGTGCGTGCGAATTCGTCCTTACGTGCCTCGATGCCGGACGCGATTGAGCGTAACGCTTTTGCGATTTGGAACCTCGCGAGTTTTCGGATTTCGCGAGAGGCTGTCGTTGCGGCTGATAGCGAACGCTCGATATCTCCTTCGTCAGCATTTGCGACATCCGCTAAGGCCTCGCCCGTGTAGGGTGAACGCACCGCGAAAGTCGCGACTGTCTCGCACCATTCGCCGTTGATGAGTATCTTCTTTAAGGACATTGCGGAACCCTCGTCTCTAAGCTAAAATCTCGGCAGTTCTACACAGAATACTACCCTTACAGGAAGACTATGAAGAATTTGAAGATCTTTATCGCTCTGGGTGCGCTTTCGTTAGCTATCGCATGCGGGAACGCCGGACCGGCGAATACGACAGTAAATAACGCTGCGACCGCCAATGGGAATTCCGCTGCAGCCTCGACGCCGGAAACCTCTGCAAGTCCTGCTCGAGACGTTGCGACGGGCAAGTCGCTTTATGAACAGAATTGCGCTGGCTGCCACAAGGAGGATGGCAAAGGTGGGAAGATAACGATCGAAGGCAAGTCGATCGATCCCGAGGACCTGACCGCGGAAAAGATCAAACGAATGGATGACGCGAAGATCACGAAGTACGTTCACGACGGGATCGAGGATGAAGGGATGCCGGCATTCAAGGACAAGTTGACCGAGGCGCAGATCAACGAGGTTGTCCGTTATGTAAGGACGGAGATCCAAAAGATGCCGGCCTCGGAGACCAAACCGATCGCGAACAACTAACGCGAGTTGCGTCGATCGAGCGCCGCATTTAAAATCATGATTGGCCGGGGTGTTAGCTCAGTGGATAGAGCACTGGTCTTCGGAACCAGGTGTCAGGAGTTCGAATCTCTTACGCCCCGCCATCTTCTAAATATCAGGTACCCAAAACACCTGATCGCCCGACCTTACTTTTTTCAACCCCAATCCATCTAATTCACTTTCTTCGACTCCAAGATAGGTGAAATGCGGCAAGTCCGACACGACGGTCTGAAACCATCCGTGCCGCGACAAAATTTCGCGAACATTCGGGTCGGCAAATTCCTTAACATCGAACGCCAACATTGCAAGATGCTGTGACGTGCCCGGCGGGGCGACGGAATAGATGATCGACTTAGAAAGATCTTTCGCGAACCAGACCCCTTCGGCCTCAAGGCGGAGCACCTCCGGAACCTGCCGGAAAGGGGTCATCGAGCGAATCTCATCGGCCAGGGAAAGCTCGATCCTTCCTTCCGTGACCCAATGGTCAAGCGCCGGCTCGACCCGGCTCGCCCAGAGAGCGACGGTCGCGTCGTAATCGCGGCGAGCTGAGTCTTCCCCGCGTGGGGAGATGGTGAGTTTGTGAATTTCCGCCTCCTCTTTCGCGGCGAGCAGTCCCTCCATAGCCGCAGCTTGGAGTTCCAGTTCAAAGTCCCCGATCACTGCGCTTCTGATCTCCACAATGGTTTGAAATTCGATCACTTCGGCCTGATCGGCAAAAACGATCTTCGGCGGCGGAGTGGCACCGCCGCGTGCGATGAATACTGAGCCGTATTCACGGAGGAGAAGCATTTCCACGTCCGATCTGGCGTTTACGGTCGGTGGCAGGAGCGACAAGAATCGATTCATACAGGATTCGAATTATAAACAAAAATTTACCCGGCTGCGTCGTGACCTATTACAATCGAGGTATGGGCAAAGGACCGGGGGTGAAACGGGTGCTGGCGGTGGTGTATCTGCTACTGCTTCACGGCGTATTGATATGGCTGTTAGCTGATAAGTACGTGCTTCGCGACATGTTTTCGACAGATTGGTCGGCCGGGCCCGTATCGGCTCCGAATGCGAAAACCGGCCCTCAAGCGACGCCGGCGGAACTGCCGTCTCTGACGCCTTCCCCCGATCCCAACCCCACGATCTATATAACTCCAACTCCGGTCGAAGCTCAGCCGGGGGGGCTCCTTATCCCCGTGGTTGGCATAAAACCTGAACAATTACAGGACACGTTTTCAGATTCGCGTTCGGAAGGACGAACTCACGATGCGATCGACATAATGGCCCCGGGCGGCACGCCCGTTGTCGCGGTCGCCGACGGTGAGATCGTTAAATTTCACGACAGCGAGGCGGGCGGGATAACGATCTATCAGATCAGCACTGACAAGCGATTCTTTTTCTATTACGCACATCTGCAATCCCGGGCTCAGGGTATCGCTGAGGGGCAGACGGTCAAACAGGGCACGATTCTCGGTTACGTCGGTGATACCGGGAATGCCGGGCCGGGCAACACGCACCTTCATTTCTCCATCAACGCCGTCGTCGACCCCAAACGCTTTTGGGACGGGATCAGCATAAACCCTTACCCGATATTAAAGGGTGAAAAGGCCTTGCAATAGATAATTAGGAACGACATTTGCACCTTTATGCCTGGATGCACGATATTCGTACATCCACCAATAAAAGGGGGTAAATTGATGTTCTTGGTCAAGGAAAAAGCGATCCTGTTCATTCTTACTGCGCTCGTGCTAGTCGGTTGCGAGCAAAATTTTAATCAAAGCACAAATCAGAATTCGCAAGTTGCAACGACTACTACTAACAATAATGTTGCTCCTACCGACACGGGGGCCAATACCACGAATGCTCGAAATGCTGGGATGCCGGTAACAATGCCGCTTATCGATGCGATGTTCTCTGATGAAGCATTTTCCCAAGAGGCGAAAACTGCGGTTCAACTTTCGGATGAGGAGATAACGAAAATACAAGATGCGGCTCGCAACGCCGTGCTTCAGTTGAGTGGCGACGCATCGGATGACGATGTGCGATCGACGAGAGCATCTGTGGATAAGACGCGACAACAGATCGAGAAGATCATCGGCCCGGAGCGGACCAAGAAATTCTTTGACCTGATCCGAAACAGGTGGGGTGGAGAAGATCCCGACGGAATCACAGCGCAACCGAATGCCGTACCAACGGACACCCGGATCGTGGTAAACGCACCGGCGTACCGGATGGACGTATTTCGTGATGGACAATTGGTCAAGACATACAAGGTCGGTATCGGCTATCCGGAGTTCCCTTTGCCGACCGGCTTACGGAAGGCTAACGAGATCATTTTCAATCCCACCTGGACACCGCCCGACGAGCCTTGGGTGAAAGGTAAAGTTCAGCCTGGGCAAAAGGTGGAGGCCGGAAGCAAACTTAATCCGCTAGGGCCGATAAAGATCCCGATCGGGCTACCGTCACTTGTTCACGGCGGTAAGGATCCTTCAAGGCTGGGGACCTTTGCGTCGCACGGATGCGTGGGACTGACCAGTGCCGGAATACAGGATTTCGCTCGCGAACTCTCGGCCTTGTCCGGCGACGAGTTCACTCCGCAGGAGATAAAGGATTACGAAAAGCAGAAGACCGAAACGAAAAACGTAAAACTCGCGCAACCGGTGCCGGTCGAACTCCGGTACGAAACGATAGTGGTTGAGAACGGAAAAGTAACGGTTTATCGAGACGTTTATGAGCGCGGCACCAACAACGAGGAGAACCTGCGGAACGTGCTTCAGGTATACGGTGTGACACTCGAAAGCCTTTCGGAACAGGAGCGGACGGCGTTGATGGATGCCCTGGAGAAGATGGCCGTGGACGCACGCGGAGAGAAGGTGGAGGAGCCTGCTAACACGGACAAGAATTCAAACAAGAATAACTCGGCGAAGGTCACGAGGAGCATTAAAGGCGAGAAATCAGTGACGGTTGAGGTCGCGGCGCTTCGAGGCAAAGGTTATCCGGCGCCCGTGAACCTAGTCGAGAAGTAAAGTTAATCGTTCACGGCAACAACGGGGCGGATCTCTGTATTCGGCACCCAGTACGAATTGCCCTGATGAACGATGTTCTTTAATCCGCGTCGCGGAAGTTCAGTTTCCGCGACGCCTAGAAAGGTGAAATGCGGCTGGTCGGTCCTTATGGTCTGGAACCAGCCGTATTTATTAAGAAGACGTCGGACTGCGGGATTACCGGATTCGACAACATCGAAGGCAAGTAACGAAAGATGTTGCGACGTGCCAGGAGGAGCGACCGAATAAAATATCGATTTGGAAAAATCGGTACTGAAATAGTAACCCTTGCTTTCCCATGCAACGACCATGTCGACCTGTTTCCGGATAGCGGCCGAGCGAGCATTTTCTGCCTCGTCTTCCGTGATCTTCCCTTTTCGTACCCAATAGTTCAGTGCACGATAAAATCGCGAATTCCAGATACGAACCGTGTCGTCGTAGCTGCGACGACCCGCTATGGCGCCGTCAAGAGGCGAGATCCTTAACCCAAGCCGCGTCGCTTCCTTCCGTGCGTTTTCAAGTTGGTCAATCGCCTCGGCCTGCAATTCGATTTCGGTATTTCCGAATAGTGTTGGTTTGGTCTTTAAACTGGATTGAAATTCCTCGACCTCATCACTGTCCGAAAAAATACATGTCCCCGGGAGGCGTACGTCCGTTGATGAAACGAAAATTGAGCCGTATTCATATAGTACTCGGCGAGCCAATGGGTTTCGGTCGATGGAACACAGGGAATCGAAGGATATTCTTTGGGATCCGTAAGGTGCGGGTTCACGGAGGATCCGCTGCTTGACGAAATCGATAAACGGGCTGGACTGCGCGGCCGCAAGGGCGCACGTCATTAGAATAATGGCGACGATGTGGGCTATTCGGATCACGACTTATCACCCGGCTCTGGGAGACGGAGCATATCAATTTTAACCTCTCATAACGAAAT
>JAEZJR010000043.1 GCA_023415725.1 Acidobacteriota bacterium | reverse complement strand
TCTCAATCGCGTCTCACTCTTGTGAGTTGAGACGCGATTGAGACGCAACTGAGACGCGCGGCAGGAAGATAAAAATGTACTTGTTCGACGAACCCGTAAGTGTACAGATGCAGGACCTGCCCCTGGCAGATCTTTGGCTGTTCTTGCCTTTCGGATACCTTCTGACCATTCTGGTCGAAACCCCTGTTTTGCTGGCTGGACTGCCGGGGAAACTTACCGTTCGGCAAAGGCTCCTTTGCGGAGTCTGGCTCACGGCATGCACCTACCCGATCGTTGTCCTGGTGCTCCCGGCGGTGTTTTTCGGGGCTCCGCGGTGGCAATACCTCTCGGTTGCAGAAACTTTCGCCCCCGCTGCGGAGTGCTTTTTGTTCTGGATAGCGTTCAAAGGGCGTATAGAGGGCCGCGAACTTGTGCAGTCATTCATCGCCATAACGATCGCGAATCTCGCCTCATTTGGCTTCGGCGAAGTGCTGAATCATTTCCAGTGGTTCGGGCTCTTCTGAATTAGTGACAAACGGCGATAAAATCCAATCAAATGCAGCCGGCACCAAGCCTCGAAAGATCACTACGGATCACCGAATTATTCCTCTCCATCCAAGGCGAATCCTCGCACGCCGGGCGGCCGTGTTCGTTCGTCAGGCTTACGGGTTGCCCGATGCGTTGCACCTGGTGCGACAGCGTCTACACCTTCACGGGCGGGGAGAGGTTGACCTTCGAGCAGATCTTCCTAAGACTCGAAGAATTCGGCTGCCGGCTTGTCGAGGTGACCGGCGGGGAACCGCTCGCACAAAAAAACGCATTCCCCTTCATCACAGAATTGTGCGATAGCGGCTACGAAGTGCTAATAGAAACCGGCGGCTACGTTTCGACGGAAAATGTCGACCCGAGGGCGAAGATCATCCTCGACGTGAAATGCCCTGCTTCCGGGGAAGCGGAACGGAATCATTGGCCGAATCTCGAACGCCTGCGGCCCGACATGGACGAGGTGAAGTTCGTGATCACCGGACTCGAGGACTGGGGGTTCGCGAAAGAGGTGATAGCACGCTATGAACTGGAGAAACGGTGCCGCGAGATACTCGTTTCGCCCGTGCACAGCATTGAAAACCTCCCAGAGATAGCGGAAACCGTCTCGCGGAGCGGCCTAAGGATCAGGCTGAACCTCCAGCTTCACAAATATATCTGGGGGGCGGACGTCCATGGGGTCTAAGGCGATCGTGCTCGTTTCCGGTGGGATGGACTCGTGCGTGACGGCGGCGATAGCGGCAGGCGAGAACGATTCTATTGCCTTCCTGCATATATCTTACGGTCAACGCACCGAGGCGCGCGAGCGGAAAGCCTTCAACGACATCGCCGACCATTACGGCGTGAAAGACCGGCTCGACGTTTCGATCGAATACCTCGCAAATATCGGCGGTTCGTCGCTGACGGACAAGTCGATGGAGGTGACGGAGGCCGATCTCGAATCGAAAGAGATACCTACCAGCTACGTCCCGTTCCGTAACGCCAACATGCTTGCAATTGCGACAAGTTGGGCGGAAGTCATAGATGCATCAAGCATCTACATCGGGGCCGTAGCTGAAGATTCGAGCGGGTATCCGGACTGCCGCCCCGTGTTTTACGAGGCTTTCCAAAGAACGATCGATGCCGGAACAAAGCCGGACACGAATATCGAGATACGGACGCCGATCATCTACCTTTCAAAAGCGGGGATCGTGCGGAAGGGCATTGAGCTAAAAGCCCCACTCCACCTTACTTGGTCATGCTATCGCGATGAAGACCTCGCCTGCGGAACGTGCGATTCATGTGCTTTACGGCTGCGTGGATTTGAACGAGCAGGCTTGGAGGATCCTATTCCTTACCGAGCAGGTCACAGTTCAAATAATTCACCAGCTTCCAGCAATTAGCTTCCAGCTTCCAGTTTTTGTAATCGTTCGCGTTCGTCCTCGAGAGTGGCCAATCGTGCCTTAAGTTCTTCGATCTGTTTGTCGAGTGCACCGATCGCATCGGTGTCATCGGCGGAACTTAGCTTGTGAAGGACTGGAGTGATGACGGTTATGGAGGCCAGGAGGATGCCCAGCACACCCAGGATCCGGTAGATCAGGTCGCTTTCGCCGGTCGGCTCGAACCAAAGGATGAAAAGCAGGATCGAGCACAGCAGGATTACGCAGACCACCGCCGAAATCCGCGTCCACGAAAATCGCCGGTCCAGTCGGGCGAGCGACAAAAGCGAAACGTGCGAACATGCAACCGCGAGTAAAGTGGCAGTAAGAAGGCTCTTTATGAACACCTCGTCTTCATCCAGCACATCCCAGATGATGAAGAACGACATCAGGCCGGCTATTACCGAAAGGGCGATCCCGGCGATCGGCACATGCTTTCCGTCACGCACCTCGATATAAGCCCCGCAGGCGAGCCCGAGCACGCTGACGATCGTGATGACCATCGTGGTCATCAGCACGCGAACCTCGATCAGGCCGAAATCGCCTAAAAGAAGCACACCGATGCCTATGAGGGCGCTCAGCGCGACAGAGCCGATCAGCAAATAAAAGAAAAGGCGGCGGAGGTTTATGTCCATAACGATGCAGCGTGAGGACCGCTACATCATACGCCAGATCGCGAAGGTTCAGGACATTTCTAGATAGTGAGACGGTCGCGGGTAACTTCAAGTCCCTCGAGGTCACCGAGGGCTACAAAAGCGAGGTTATCCGTTCGGAAGAATTCACGGGCGACATCGTGGACCTCATCGACCGTCACGGCCGCAAGGTTTTCGAGCGTTTCCTCCACGGAGATCTGGCGGCCGTGGATCATCTCGCATTGAGCGAGCGACCCTGCACGGCCCGCCGAGTCTTCGAGGCCGAGAAGCACGGAGGCACGGGTCTGATCTTTCATCAGGTCGAGCTCCTCCCTCACTAGCGCGCCAATGGCTACCGCACCTAGTTCCTCGACCACGATGTCGAGCACTTCACCGGCCTGATCCGGCGAGGTGGCGGCGGAAACCATCATGAAACCCGTGTCGAGATACATCGCGGTCGCTGCTCCGACGCTGTATGCCAGGCCGCGTTCCTCACGGACCTTTTGCCACAAACGGCTCGACGTTCCTCCTCCGAGGATGTTCACAAGCAGGTCCGCGGCGTAACGCCGTGGGTCGCGGGCGGAAACGAGCGGGGCGGCGATCAAAACGTGAGCCTGCTCCAGGTCGTCGCGCTGCTCGATCCAGATCGGTGCCGCCGCGACTGGAGCCGTCAGGGTATCACCCGTAAAAGGTTCTCCCGCGTCGAATTTCAACCGCATAACCCTCTCGACCAGATCGTTATGATCGACGTTCCCCGCAGCCGTGATGATCAGATTCTGAGGGGTGAATGCGGAGCGGTGATAGGAGGAAACGCGTTCGTGATCGAAGGTGCGGACCGTTTCGGGCGTTCCCGTGATCGCTAAGCCCATCGGGTGGCCGGGGAAGAATTCCCGCTGGAAGATATCGCCAAGCAGTTCCTCCGGCGAGTCCTCGTTCATCTTGATCTCTTCGATGATGACGCGCTGTTCGTTCAGACAGTCAGCGTCGTCGAATCGCGGCAACGTGATCATATCGGCCAAGAGGTCGAAAGCGTGGCCGATCTGGTCGTCTATGACCTTTATGACGAAGCCTGTTTCCTCATGCGTGGTGAAGGCGTCGAGATGCCCACCAAGGCGGTCCTGCTCCACAGCGATCTGCATGGCGGATCGCGTCATGCTCCCTTTAAAAACGGCGTGCTCGATGAAGTGGGTTACACCGTTTAGTGTTTCCGGCTCGTTCCGCGAACCGGCTCGATAAAAAAAGCCGAGCGTCGCCGAGCGGACGCCAGCCATTTTGTCGGTCAGCACAACGATGCCGTTTTCGAGGCGTGTTTCCTTGATGTCTTCCTTCATTTGAGGCGAATTTTTAAGCATATCACAACGGCTTGAACACCCGATAAGGCGATCCATTGACAATCTGCCGCACGAAATGAGATAAAAATCATTTGGTTAGTAAACACTCACTTACACGCCTTTAGGGCCGACAAATAAATGAGCGAACCGGATACCGAAACAGTGACCGACGCACCCGACGAAGAGCCTGCCGACATGGAGGCAGGCTCCGAAAGGGTACCGGAAGGCAATAGTAAAAAGAAGAAGTTCATATTTGCGGGGGCAGCGGCGGTCGTGCTGCTGCTGCTCGCGGGCACGGGATACTGGGTCTACGCCAGGCAGTTCGAGACGACCGACGACGCCTTCATCGAGGGCGATATTGTACAGATCAGCCCAAAAGTTTCGGCCTACGTCGCTAAGGTCCACGTAAAGTCCAATCAGTTCGTACATAAAGGGGACCTCCTGGTCGAGCTCGACCCTCGCGACGTCGAGGTGCGTCTTGAACAGGCGAAAGCGAAGCTGGAAACGGCACGCAGCCAGCGGCAACTCGCCCAGGCCAACGTCAGCCTCACATCAAAGACGACCGGAGCTGCCGAGGTGCAGGCCCGATCGAATGTGGAAACGGCGAAGATGAACGTCGGGCAAACGTCCATATCCGCAGAGGCGAAACAGAATCAGGTGACGCAGGCGAAAGCGGCAGCTCGCACGGCGCAGGCGAACCTCGCCCAGACGGAAGCCCAGGTCCCTCAGGCGGAATCGAACCTTCAGCTCGCACAGGTGGAATACGACCGCAGGCGTGCTCTCTTCGAACGCGGAGACATATCGCGTCAGGCTCTGGACGTAGCCGCGAACGCTCTGCAGACGGCCCGGGCGCAGCTTAACGCCGCTCAAAAACAGGTTCTTGCGGCACACTCGCGCGTCGATGAAGCGGATGCGGCGGTCGCGACGGCGGAGCAGAACTATCGCCAGTCGCTATCTCAGGTGGATGTTTCCCGTTCGCAGGTGGACGAATCGCTCGGCCGGCTGCAGGAAGCCGGTGCTGCGCCCGAACGCATCGAGGTGACCGAATCGCAGGTCCACACCGCCGAAGCGACGATCGCCGAGGCGGAGGCTGCCGTGCATCAGGCGGAATTGGAGCTTTCATACACGAAGATATACGCCCCGGAGGAGGGCTACGTGACGCGTAAGACCGTCGAGGAGGGCCAACTCGTTCAGACCGGAGCCCCGCTGATGGCTCTTTCGCTGTCGGATGAGATCTGGGTGGTCGCCAACTTCAAAGAGACGCAATTGGAATTGATGCGGCAGGGGCAAGAAGTCGATATCGAGGTTGACGCCTACCCGAGCGAAACGTTCCACGGGCACGTAGAGAGCTTCCAGGCGGGAACGGGTTCGCGGTTCAGCGTGCTGCCCGCGGAGAACGCGACCGGGAACTTCGTCAAGGTAGTGCAGCGTGTGCCGGTGAAGATCGTCTTCGATGAGAAGCCGGACAAAGTGCACCTGCTCGCGCCGGGGATGTCCGTTGAACCTGTTGTCAAGGTAAGGTAGGCGGCGCCCGATGCCCGATAACATCGAAATCCCGCAGCAATGGGTCCCGAGCTTTAACCCTTGGCTGGTGGCCGTGTCGGTGATGCTGGCGACGGTGATGGAGGTGCTCGACACCTCGGTCGCGAACGTCGCATTGCCGCACATCTCGGGGAACCTCTCCGCGACCACGGAAGAGGCGACCTGGGTGCTCACCAGCTATCTCATCAGCAACGCGATCATCCTCCCGGCGACAAGCTGGATCGGCCGGTTCATCGGCCGCAAGCGGTTCCTGATCATCTGCATCGTCATCTTCACCGCCGCCTCCGCCCTTTGCGGAGCGGCTCCTAACATTGAAACGCTCATCATCGCCCGCATCCTGCAGGGGATGGGCGGCGGAGCTTTGCAGCCGATCGCCCAAGCCGTGCTGCTCGAAAGCTTCCCGCCTGCCCGCCGCGGCGTAGCCATGGCGGTTTACGGGATGGGGATAGTCGTCGCTCCGATAATAGGACCGACGCTCGGCGGGTGGATCACGGACAATTACTCGTGGCGGTGGATCTTTTACATCAACCTGCCCGTCGGGGCGATCGCCGCGTTCATGGCGAACACTTTCGTCGAGGACCCGCCTTACCTTCAGGGGCAGAAGCCGGGCCGTATCGACTATACGGGTTTCGGGCTCATGGCACTGGGGCTCGGGGCGCTCGAGATGACGCTGGATCTGGGGCAGCAGCGGGATTGGTTCGAATCCTCGCTGATCGTTTTCACGGCGGCGGTATCCGTGGTTTCGCTCGTCGCCTTCGTGATCTGGGAGCTTTACACGGACGACCCGATCGTCAATCTGCGTGTCTTTCTTAACCGCAATTTCGCGATCGGGTGTGCGTTGATCGCGTCGGTCGGTGTCGTGCTCTACGGCTCTACGGCGCTGCTGCCGCTTTTCCTGCAAACGCTGCTCGGTTACCCGGCGGTGGAGAGCGGTTTCGCGGTGAGCCCGCGTGGGGTGGGGGCGATCATCTCGATGATCATCGTCGGGCGGCTGATCGCACGCGTGGATCCGCGATATCTGGTCACGTTCGGGTTTTCGGTGCTTTGTTTTTCGACGTACCTGTTCACCGGGATAAACCTCTACATCGCGCAGAGCAACATAATCATCCCGATGCTGATCAGCGGCGTAGCGATGGGGTTCGTCTTCGTGCCGCTGACCACTATGACAATGTCGACGCTCCCACAGGAGCAGATCGGCAATGCGACCGGCATCTACAACCTGATGCGCAACACCGGCGGCAGCATCGGCATCGCGATCATGACCACCATGCTTTCCCGCAACCAGCAGTTGCATCAGGCGATCTTGTCCGCCCATACCTCACAGTACGACCCGGCATTCCAGGCGATGTTCGAGCAGATCCGGTCGTCCCTAGCGATGACGATGGACGCCGTGACCGCGACCCAGCAGGCGTACGCTACCATGTACGGGATGCTCGTGCGGCAGGCCGCCGTGCTGGCTTACCTTGACGATTTCTGGCTCCTTACTGCACTCTGCGCACTTTGCATTCCTGCCGGCTTTCTCTTCAAACGTGTCCGCCACGCAAGGGCGGTCGAAGGCGCTCATTAAGGGGAGATTTTAGCCACGAATTAACACGAATTACACTAATTAAATCGAATTCAAAGGACGAGGCGCTCGTGTTCGAGGCTGGCTTTTCCGAAATTCAAGAGCAGAGCAAGTCTGTAGTTTGTGGCCCTTAGATAATTCAGGGTTTGGGCTCTATGAAGTTGAAGCAATCGATCCTGCGCTTTTAGTTCGACGATTATTGAATTCTCGACGAGAATATCAGCCACAAAATCGCCGACTATACGGCCGTGAAAATGTACCTTTACAGGATATTGAGCTTGTGCCGAGATTCCATTCTCTTCTAAAAGGATCATGAGCGCGTTTTCATAAACTTTTTCGAGGAATCCAGGTCCCAGCTCCCGATGGGCCTGCATCGCGAGTCCCACCAACTTATACGAAAGGTCTTTGTAAAGAAGTCCGTCTTCCATAATTCGTGAAATTCGTGTTAATTAGTGGCTAATTCCTGTACAGAATCGGTGGCTAATTTCCGCTAATGGCGTTGAACAGCAGCGGGAACGTCGCCAATGATTGTCCGCGATATTGGGGGCGGAAGCCGAAGAGGACGATCTTGCCTTTGCCGATCGTGAATTCCACTAGTGCCGCTTTCCCGGCGATCTTTTCCGCCCCCAAAGCCCAGCCGGAGAGCAGGATCTGCTTGGGGTCGGTCGGGTAGCGGGCTATTACGCGGACGCTCATCCCCAGGCCACTGCTGCCTGCGCTTTCGAGGTCGAACGCCGGCGAATTCTCGAACCAGGCGATCGACTGTTGGGGCATCCCTTTCGCGATCGGGTGGGTGGTATCGAGTTCGGTGCGGAGGATCGAGCCGGGGATGTAGAACTCCTTGCGGGCGAGGCCCTTGGTCACATCCTTGACGGGCAGTTTGAACTGCTCGATCGCGAACTCGGACGCCCGGTTGAGAAACACCAGCGTCCCGCCCGCCTCGACGAACTTCCGCAAATTCTCAACACCCTCCTTCCCAACACCACCCGTGTACTCGTCCGGCATCGTCCCCTTGCGATGGCCGTTGAGAATCTGGTTGGCGGACTGGTCGGGGAATACTATTGCGCTAGGACTACTTCGTTCAAAGAGTTTTGTTCGAATTTCGGAATCGTCTATATTGTCAACTTCGTCCTCACACCTTATTCGGTAGCCTCCGGGTTTTCTAAAGAGCCATCGCGTCCATCCCTCGTCCATAGAGGCAACATGGGATTTGTAGATCGAATACCGGGGCGGATTATTTGTAACGCATCCAGATCCACGGCCCTCGCCCCTGCCGCCGGTCGGCGTTTTGTATCTTAGCGGCTCATAAACAGGTTCGACTTCTACGCCCATCAGCAAAGTTGCCGTGTGAGCGGTTACGTCGTACGGCGCGATTGGAATTCCATTCGCATCCTTTAGGTCAGGATAATTTTGGTTTTCGATAAGTGTTTTTGCGAAGGCCCCGTATGGCTGATCGATTTTTACGACGTGTGACCCCTTCGGGTACTTCTTGCCTTTTACTGTTAACGATGTCGGCATATCAACCTCGACACCGGCTCTGGACAGTATCGCCA
>JAEZJR010000041.1 GCA_023415725.1 Acidobacteriota bacterium | reverse complement strand
CCGCAAGGGGCAAATGACGAAGATGATCAACAACGGCTCCGGCCGCGTGCGCCTTGAATTTGAAGTTCCCTCGCGCGGGCTGATCGGTTTCAGAGGCGAATTCCTCACCGAAACGAAAGGAACCGGCTTACTCAACACGATCTTTCTGAGATTCGACAAATGGCAGGGCGAGATGAAGGGCCGGGCTACAGGTTCGCTCATCTCGGACCGGATGGGCGAAACGAACACCTACGCGCTTTACAACCTGCAGGAACGCGGTACCCTCTTCGTTAAACCGCAGGTGAAGGTCTATGAAGGGATGATCGTCGGTGAAAATGCCCGGGCGGTGGACCTTGATGTGAACCCGATCAAGGAAAAGAAGCTCACCAATATGCGTACCACCAGTGCCGACGAAGCGATGCGGCTAGTTCCGGTCCGTGAGATGTCGCTCGAACGTGCACTCGAATTCATCGCAGACGACGAACTCATCGAGGTGACCCCGAAGGCGATCCGTCTTCGCAAACGCGTGCTGAAGGCTAACGAGCGTCCGAAGAAATAAAGTTCACGGACACCCGTTTTTGTTTGATCGAGTCCGCGCTGGAGCATTTCTCATTCTTGACTCAGTGCCCGTACGCGGACTCGACTCGATCTCACCGATCTTGCCGCCCTCGTTCTCCCAGCGTTCAAGCATTTTTCTCCGTAGTTTTGGGTCCACGACAGCGTTCTTTTTTTTTCGTTGCGTCTCCATTCTATTAGGATACAACCTTCACACATTCTATTGCGCCGCCGAAGTGGGTTGCTGACGATGATAGGGGCAAACCCTGTCACTTCTTTTAGCAAGAATTATCGTGGTTATGATCGCGAGCATGTTTATGGACTGGACGAGGATGAAAAGCAGGCTGCCCTCCGACGCCGCGTATATTAATAGAAAGACACTCGAAACAAGCCATATCCACCACGTTGTAAGGCTAATGCCCCAGGCACATTTCTCACTATAAAGGTGACGTATTTGCGGGAAATACGCTGCGATCACCAAAACCGTGCCCATCCACCCGACTATTTCCATTCATTCTGCTCCGTAATAAAGCCGCCCATTTTTGAGACTGGCAGCAGACGTAAACGGATGAGTTACGTTCTTCTTTTCACCCATTATGTGCTCGACGATGGCGCCCTTGGACTTTAGGTAGTCAGCGATCATAGAGCGGTGGCATCGCCACCAGACCGCCTCGGCACACATGACGGCGGTCCTTTTCTTTTCGGCAAGGTCGAGCAGGATCTCGATGCCCTCTTCAAAACCTGGAGTGTCCATATAGTCGGCGTACCCGCGAAACGACTTGTGCCGCCAGACCGTATGCGGCGAATCGGGTCGAACCTTGCGGCGGCCACCGAGCTGCTTGATCAGCAGGTAATCAATTCCGGCATCGGCGAGCGATGGCTCGAGATCTTCCGAATTGAACTGGGGGAATTTGCGTGAGCCGGGGAGGCTCCGAACGTCGGCGACAGCTTCGATCTCGTTTTCCTTGAGCAGCGCGATAAAGTCGGCCAGTTCGCGCGTGGAATGGCCGACGGTCCAGATCTCTAACCCTTTCGCTCTTTCAGCGATATTCACGTCTCATTGTCAGAGCACGGCCTGTGCCAAGGAGCTATCAGTGCGTGGCGAAGCCTGCGACAGCTCGATGGATCCGTCGCCCAACTCCGAAAGCGTGGGCATCTTGTCCAGCCTCATTAACTCTTCGATCAAAGCGAGTTCCCTGTCGCGGTTCATTCCCGCCGCCGCGACGACCTTGCCGTCCTTTACATAATACGCAAGAAAACCGTGCGCGGAGGTGTCGCCTTTTATGACGACGTCGTCCCATTCGGCGGCATGCCCGACGTAATTGAGCGTGATGCCGAACTGCGTGGTCCAGAAGAACGGAACGGCGTCGTAACGGGTCGGCTTCCCCGCCATATTGTGAGCAGCGATGCGGCCCTGCTGCAAGGCCGTACGCCAGTGCTCGATGCGGACGTAATCGCCCGTGCGGGCGTCGGGGACGTGAGCGATGTCTCCCGCGGCGTAGACGGAATCCGCGATCGTCATGAACTCGTCCGTGATCACGCCGCCGTCCGAGTGCAGGGCGAGGCCGTTCAGGATCTCAGTGGCGGGGCGAACGCCGATGCCGACGATGACGAGATCGGCATCGACGCTCCGCCCGGATGCGAGCCGCACCTTGCCCACCAACTCATCCCCTTCAAACCCGGTCACGCTCTCGCCGAGCAAAAACCGTACGCCGTGCTCCTCGTGCTCGCGCAGGAACAATTGCCCGATCTCCGCCCCGAGGATCTTTTCGAACGGCACTTTATCGGGTGCAATGACGGTCACCTCGAGGCCACGCTCTCTAAGGCTGAACGCGGCTTCCATGCCAATGAACCCGGCGCCGATGACAACCGCGCGTTTCGCTCCCGCGGCGGCCGAAATGATCTCATCCGCATTATCGAAACTTCGAAGAGTGAATATGTTCCGCAGGTCCGCTCCGGGCACATTCAGCCTTCGCGGAATGCCGCCGGTCGCTACTAGCAGTTTGTCGTAACCGAGCGTCTCGCCATCGGTGAACGCGATCAGCTTTTGCTCGATATTGACGCTCGCCACTTCCCTTTCGGACAGCGTCTCGATGCCGTGCTGTTTGTAAAAATCTGCTCCCCGAAGCGGGATCCATTCCGGTTCGGCGTGGCCGTGAAGGTAGTCCTTGCTAAGGTTCGGGCGGTCGTACGGGGCGTGCGGTTCCCGCGTGATCATCGCGACGCGGCCCTTGAACCCATCCTCGCGCAAGGTCTGTGCAGCCATGTAGCCTGCGGCCCCGCCGCCTATGATGACGAACACCCGGGGATCCTCTTCAGGTTTGGCTTCGGCCATATCGGGCGTACGGCGGTCGACGGTTGGGTCGGTGACATTGACGAATATCTCGTCGCCCTCGATCCTGATGCCATAGTTCGCAAGTGAATCGAGCGCCGGCGGTTCTTCCAGGTTACCGTTCCTGGCGTTGAAGCACGCGTGGTGCCAGGGGCAGATGATCCTGTCACCGACCCGAGCCCCTTCGACAAGCGGGGCTCCGTAATGGGTGCAATGCGCCGCGAGGGCGTAGCATCGATCGTCGACGCGGGCGAGCAAGACCGGCGTTTCGCCGACCTTGATCTCCTTCATCTCCCCGTTTGCGATATCAGAAAGCCGCGCAGCGGCTGGTTCAGGCTCGCCCATATATCTCCTCCGGCAGATTGATAAAATGGCCCATTCGCTCGCGCTTCGTGCGAAGGTAATGTCTAAGGGTGCGGTGAAACTTGATCGGCAGCGGTACCAGCGAATCCACTTCCAAACCGTACTCCTTCATCGCCTCGATCTTCTCGGGATTGTTCGAGATGAGCCTGATCCGGCGAAGCCCGAGATCGGCGAGGATCTCGGCGCATTGGCCGTATTCCCTTGCGTCCACGGAAAGGCCGAGACGGCGGTTCGCCTCGATCGTGTCGGCCCCCTCGTCCTGTAGGGAGTAAGCACGGATCTTGTTGATTATGCCTATCCCGCGGCCCTCCTGGTATTGGTAAATGATCGCTCCGCTCCCCTCCTCGGCGATCAGCTTCATCGCCGAGCTCAACTGCTGGCCGCAATCGCATTTCGTCGAACCGAAAACATCGCCGGTGAGGCATTGAGAATGGATCCGCACGAGTGTGGAGCGTGATCCGTCCAACTCGCCTCGAGCAAGGACGACGAACTCCTCGTCGGAGATGAGTGATCGATAGCCGATGATGCGGAATTCGCCGTGCTCGGTGGGAAGGCGGGCCTCGGCGGCCCGCTCTACCGTGCCGCAAGCCGAATGGGAATGGGCGAGCTGCGTGTTCATAAGTTCAATTCCTTTTTAAGCGTCAAATCTCTGGCTCAAACGCCCGAGAGCAAGTGCACCTAATGCAAGCCCGAGGTCGCGCAGTGCGACGTCGTAATATCCAGGTATCAACAGAAGGTTCACGATGATCGCGACCAACCACAAAGCGACGACGTAGGCGAAGATCTTCGGTTTGAGGAAGACGCCGATGCCGGCCACTATTTCGATCGCCCCGACGATATACATGAACTGATGGCCCGCCCCGCCGAGCATGTTGTTCACTACCGAGGGCAGGTACTGGTCCCAATTGACCAACAAACCTAAAAACTTATCGACGCCCGCGATGATCGGCGCAACGGTGAAGCCGATCCGTAAGATCTGAAACGCCTGATATGCCGGATTCGCCATCGAATCGTCAACGGATTCAGCCAACGCAGGCGATACAGCGTTGCTGTTAAATACGGTTTCCATAGGATCCTCCTTTCAGGGGTTGGAATTTCAGCGGGTGGGAGTCGTGCTGTAGGTGAATCGTATTTCATTACGATAAATAAGTCAATCACTTTCTTGACTTATTATGTTATTCTGTTTTTGTCAGGTAAAATTTGCCTGTCGGGGTGAAGCATGAGCACGGCGAAAATAGACAAGCGATTCTTCGAGAGTACGCGGGGGCGGATAGTCATGCTGCTGAGAAAAGGCAGCATGACGGTGAACGATCTGGCGGCGGAACTCGCCCTCACCGACAACGCGGTGCGTGCACATTTGCTCGCGCTCGAACGCGACGGTCTCGTGCAGCAGCAAGGAACGGTCAAGGGCTTTCGAAAGCCGCATTACGTTTACGGACTGTCGGAGAGCGCTCGCGACTTGTTCCCCAGGCCTTACGGCATTTTGTTCAATCGGCTGCTGGCTTCGTTGAAGGGAGCGTTATCGAAGGCCGCGTTCTTGGGGCGTCTTCGCGAGGTAGGAACGTCGATCGGTGCCGAGAACAGTTCGAACGGCAAGAGCACACAAGACGACCGCATTCAGGATGCTTTGTCGGCAATAGAATCACTTGGCGGCGCGGCGGAGGTGATCAGTGAGAACGGCCAAACCGTGATCCGCAGCTCCGGTTGCCCTTTCTCCGAAGCCGTCGAAGAGCACCCCGAAGTCTGCAAGGTCACCGAATCGATGCTCTCGGAAATACTCCACGCCGACGTCGAAGAGATCTGCGACCGCACGGCGTCGCCGAAATGCAAGTTCGTTGTGAAATGAGAACCTGACTAACGTGACCGGGGCCAAACCTGTGCGACATATAAATTGTTGGCTCCGAAATCTGGAACGATTCCGCTTGACACCTGCTTCTTCCATTTAGCTATCCGCCCGTCTTCCAATTTCCAGAAACCGGCGCACATATCCAAATATTCAAGAACCGCGTCACGCTCGCCCGCTTCGATCAATTTTTTTGCTAGAAGCATATTCGGGCCGAAAGATGCTAAATAAGGCGGTGTGATCCCTCTGATCCTGCCAGCAGCTAATAAGTGCTCTTTCGCTTCGCTAGTGTTCCCCTTCTGAAACTCGATAAGCCCCAAAATGATGTTGCTGTTGTGCGTCGCGGCATTTGACAGGGACGACAGGTCGAGCCCAGTGGATGCGTCAATCTCCGCGGCGAGGGGCTGCAGCTGCTTGGCATACTTTTCCGCCTTCTCCGTATCTCCGGCAGCAAGCCACGCCGACGGTAAAAACAGTAGTACTCCAAATCGCCTGATCGGGTGCTGAGGTTCCCTTAACTTCGCTTCTAAATCGGCGACAGCCTTCACTGCCTCGTCTGGCGTGGGCGGTTTCAGTTGTGAGAATGTCGCCGTAGCTGACGCCAAAACCAACAAAACGATCGCGCCGAACCTAACGAGCCTATGATCAATGCCGAACATTAGTAAAATCCCTCCGAGTGAACCTCAACCAATTTGAGTGAATTTTCAATGGTTGTACACCGCGAAGACCAATTAAATAACAATTATTTTAACCTCGAGCACGCTGAGGCCTCTCAACGCCCTCGAAGACGCAGCTGCCGCGGCGGACGATCTTGATCACGTCTTCGATGAGTTTTGATTTGTTCTTCATGGTGGCGGCCTTTTGGACGAAGGCGACCTGCTGGGGCGTGGCATCGCAGTGGTCCATCGTCTGCCAGGTTTCCTGCTGGGCGCTCCAGGCGATCATTTCTATGAACATCGGGATGAGTGCGATGCCTTTTTCGCTGACGGTGTAATAGTCCTTGCGTTTGTCGTCCGGGTGGGGTGATTTTTCGATCAGCCCTTCCTTTTCGAGATATTCGAGGCGGTTTGCGAGGATATTGGTCGCGATGCGTTCGTCGGATCTGAGGAACTCCCCGTAGGTGTGCTTCCCCCAGAAGATGATGTCGCGTAAGATGACGAGCGACCATTTGTCGCCGAGCGTCTCGACCGCGAAATTGACCGGGCAATCCGAACGCCGGCCTTTGAGCCCATCCTTGTTCATACGGTCAATTTAACATACTTGCATTTTACAAGCAATATGTTTGTTTTTTTGCTTGCATTTTGCAAGTGACCTGTTGTATGCTCTGTTCCAGTCAACGAACGCACTGCACAGATACATAGTCTTTAAGAGGAGAAACGAACATGACCAACATCAATCCATATCTGAATTTCGACGGCACCGCCGAGGAAGCGATGAATTTTTACAAGTCGGTCTTCGGCGGCGATTTCATGGGCCCTGTCATGCGTTGGGGCGAGGCCCCGGGCTGCGACGAGTTCAACCTCACGGAAGAGAGCAAAGGCAAGGTGATGCACATGGCCCTACCGATCTCGGACGGCAACGTGATCATGGCATCCGACTCGATCAAAGGCCTCGGGCCGGGGCTCGAAGTGGGCAATAACGTCAGCATCGCCATCGGGCCCAAGAGCCGCGAAGAAGCCGACCGACTCTTTGCCGGCCTTTCAGAAGGCGGCCAGGTCGGGATGCCGATGTCGGAGGCTTTCTGGGGCGGGTACTTCGGGAGCTTCGTCGATAAGTTCGGGATCAATTGGCTGATCAACGCTGAATAAAGACAAAAAGGTAGGGAGATGGATTCAATGTCACAGGAAAACAAACAACTCATCGAGAAGCTAAACGAAGTCTGGATGTCGGACGACATAGAAGAATTATTTAGCTATTACGCGGACGACGTGGTCTGGACGATCGCGGGTGAGGCGACGCTCAACGGAATACAGTCGATCCGCGATTTCATGTCCCAAGGCGGGGACCACATACCACCGAAGCTCACAGTGGACAATATCGTCGCGGAAGGCGATTCGGTGATCTGCTACGGCGATATGACAATGGGCGGCACGCCCGACTGCGCCGGCACGTATTCCTATTGCGACGTGTACACCATCACGAACGGCAAGGTCAGTGAACTTCGCTCGTTCGTGATAAAGCAGAAATCAGAGGACGAAAGCAACGAGGCGGCGACTGCGTGACCTACAAGGATCTGGGAGGACCTCGATCGCCCTCCCCAACCATTCATTTCCGAACTCAAATTCATTGATCTTATGCGAAAGCTGAAACTGCAAGTGCAAATGTCGGTCGACGGGTTTGTCGGCGGGCCGAACGGCGAACTCGACTGGATGACCTGGGACATGGATGACAACATCGGGGCATACATCAACGAGCTGACCGATTCCTGCGACACCATCCTCCTGGGGCGAAAAATGACCGACGGGTTCATGAACTACTGGGAAAACGTACAGCCGGACAGCACGGAATACGATTTCGCTCAAAAGATGGTCGGCTATCCGAAATACGTATTCACCAAAACGCTCGAGGAATCGCCGTGGAGAAACACGACGCTCGCCAAGGGCGACATCGTCGAAGAAGTGAACGCGATCAAGGCGCAGGACGGCAAGGACATCATCGTCTACGGTGGTGCCGGCTTCGTCTCGAGCCTGATCAAACACGATCTGATCGACGAGTACAACCTCTTCATCAACCCGGCTGCTCTCGGCAATGGTTTGACGATCTTCGGCAACGTATCCGGCCCGTTCCAACTCAGGTTACTCGATGCCAAGCGGTACGACTGCGGCATCACGGTGAACCGCTATGTTTCGTCAGTAAAGTCGAGTGGAGGATCAGATAAATGAGTGCAGAAACCGTTGCTTTACCTACGACTGCAAAACGCCCGTGGGCCGGGCATATTGTGTCCGCCCTGCCGGTGCTTTTCCTTCTGATGGACGCGGTCGGGAAATTCATTAGACCGGAACAGGTAGTCACCGGCACCGTCGATCTCGGGTATCAGGAGAGCGTGATCGTTCCGCTGGGCGTCATACTGCTCGTGTGCACAGTGCTCTACATCATCCCCAGGACGTCCGTTCTCGGCGCGATATTGCTGACCGGATATCTCGGCGGCGCCGTCGCGACGCATGTGCGGATCGCGAATCCGCTCTTTACACATCAATTATTTCCGGTGTATCTTGGTGCCCTTCTCTGGCTTGGGCTGTGGCTCCGCGATCCTCGCGTCCGCGAGCTTATTCCTATCCGCCGAGGTTGACCTCGGACTCTTGAATACTATGAAGATCGCAATGCTTATCGTGCGGACGCTGTTGGGTCTGCTGTTCATTTTCGCTTCGGTCACTTTTCTATTCAATTTGATCACTCCGCCACCGATGCCGGACGGCCCGCTCAAATCCTTTAACGAAGGATTGGCCGCGTCGGGATACTTTTTTACGCTGCTGAAGGTGACGGAGCTGACCTGCGGGATACTGTTGCTCTCGGGCCGGTTCGTGCCGTTAGCATTGGTGGTGCTTGCCCCGATCAGTATCAACATCTTTATGGTCCATTTGCTATTAGCTCCCGAAGGATTGCCGGTCGCAATTTTCGTGGTTGCGTCGCTTCTGTTCCTTGCCTACTATTACCGGGATGCTTTCAAACCTCTGCTGACCCCTATCTACACGCCTCTAAAATAACGGAGAGATCTATGTCGAGATACGCTGATGTGTACCTGTTGCCAATAAAGGCCGAGAACGTCGCCGATTACAAGAAGATCGCGACGAAGGCCGGGAAGATGTTCATCAAGCACGGCGCACTCAAATATCGCGAGTACGTCGCCTCTGACCTAAACGCTCCCGGTATCATTCCCTTCCCCAAGAATTTAAAGCTGAAGGAAGGCGAAACGGTGATCTTCGCCGCTGTCGAATTCAAATCGGAAGCTCATCGCAACGGCGTGATGAAAAAGGTTTTCGCTGACCCGGACCTGATGCCGCCGAAGGACAAGCCGATGCCGTTCGATCACAGGCGAATGGTTTACGGAGGATTCAGGATCCTGGTCGACCTTTAAGCAAAAACAGCAGCGTGGGGTTATACTTTTCGTTCCCTATAACGGGGAGCGATATTTTTTGAATGAGCGACGCGATCGAAACGGCTGAACCTGCATTAGCGGAAGAAACGCCGGCCCCTCAAACCAAAACCGGCAAGTACGACCGGGCCATAGTCGAAGGCCCGTTGGGGCGAGCCGTGTGGAAGATCGCGTGGCCGACGGTGCTGACGAACGCGATCGGCGGGCTGCAGGGACTGGTCGATCACGCTCTGGTCGGCAACATGGTCGGTATAAAGGGCAACGCGGCGATCGGCGTTTCGATACAGCTTTGGATCGCGGTGATCGTCTTCATCTCGTCGATCTTCATCGGTATGAGTGTGATGGTCGCACGTTTCGCCGGCGCTGGTGACGAGGAGAAGGTCAACCGCACGGTTTACCAGGCGTTCCTTACGGCGGTGATCATGTCGTTCGGGATACTCGCCCCGGTCGGCTATTTTGCCGCTCCCTACCTGCTCGACCTCGTCAACGCGGCTCCCGAAGTAAAAGCGGAAGCACTTCCCTTCCTGCGGATCATGTACGCATTCAGCGGCGGGATGCTGATCTTCTTCATGCTCGGCGGCGCACTTCGCTCGGCCGGTGACGCCCGCACGCCGATGGTCCTCGGCATCGCGCTGACCGTGCTTAACCTCGTGCTGAACATAATCCTTATCGGCGGGCTCGGGCCGATCCCTGCATTCGGCACGACGGGCTCGGCGATGGGCACGACGATCGCTTCGGGCGTGATCGCGATCTATGCTCTGTGGAAACTGACGAATGGCGGCTGGGTAGTCCAATTCCCCAAGGGCGGCAGCTACGCGCCGGATTGGGGCGTCATCAGGAAGTTGTTTAAGTTCGGACTGCCGGCAGGTGTTCAAGGCATCGCCATGAACATCGGCGGTGTGCTGATGCTTTACTTCATCGGCTCGCTCGCGGCCAGTAAGGAAGCTCAGGCGGCATTTGCTGTCGGGTATACGCAGCTGTTCTCTCTGGTGACTTGGACGTCTGTCGGATTGATGGGAGCTTCCGCCGCGGTGGTGGGCCAGAACATCGGTGCGGGCCATCCGGACCGTGCGAATAAGGCAGTCGGCGTGGCAGCAAAATTCGGCCTGACGGGTGCTGCGTTCCTAGGGATCTTTTATTTCTTCTTCCCGCAGCAGCTTCTCGGGCTTTTTGGCATTACGGACCCGATCGCGGTGGAGATCGGCGTGCAGTTGCTGCGCGTGATGGCATTCTCCGGGTTGTTCATCACGGTCGCCCTCACGTACACCGGCGGCCTTCAGGGCAGCGGCGACACCAAGAGCCCGCTATATATTTCTATTATCTCGCAGGTGATCGTGCCGTTGGGGATATGTTTCGTCATGCAAAGTTTTGGGCATCTTGAGCCCATGCATGTCTGGATCGCGATCCTGGCCGGCCACATGACCCGCTGCGGGCTGAGCGTTCTGCGCTTCATGCAGGGAAAATGGCGCAGTATCGTCGTTAACATCGAACAATCCGAAGCCCCGTCACGCTGACGGGGCTTTCTCCTCTTCGCTCCCCTCTTCGTCCTCGTCTGGATCGTAAGTCTCGTAGCCGTGCGAGTCGTCATAGTAGTAACCGCGCTCCTGCTGGTCCTCTTCCCAGTTATCTGTGGGCTTCGGCTTTTTTTGCACAGACTCGTCCGGCTTCGCTTGATCGGTCATAGTGCATTTATAATCTAAGCGTAAGTTCTCTCCAACACATCCTTATGCAGTTTTATCGATCCAGCCGTTTCACAGCGGCCGTTCTCTTTGTAGCGGCCTCGTTTTCGAACGCTTTTGCTCAAACGCCTGCAGCTGCGGCCGACCTCGATTATCAGGTCGCTGCGGTGCTCTACATGCAGAAAGCGGCGGAATACAGGGCCCTCGCCTATCAGGCATTTAACATCGCGCGGCTTCGACTGGATGAGGACTTCGATAAGAAGAATCTGAAAAAGCTGCCCAAAGCGGAACGAAAACGCCCGAGGGCGATCGTGGTCGACATCGACGAAACCGTGCTGGACAATTCCCCGGCACAGGCCAGGTCGATCAAAACGGGCCGCGGATTCAACCTCGATGATTGGTACGGCTGGGGCGAGATGCGTAAAGCAAAGGCGGTGCCCGGGGCGGTGGATCTGTTGAATTATGCCGTCTCGAAAGGCGTCAGGGTCTTCTACATCTCGAACCGCGACGAGGTGCAAAAAGCGGCAACGATCGACAACCTGATCAAGGCCGGTTTTCGCGATGTTTCCGCCGAAAACGTGATGCTCCGCCAAAAGGAATCGAGCAAGGACGCCCGCCGGGCCGGGGTCGCCGAGAAGTACCGGATCGTTATGCTGATCGGCGACAACCTCGACGATTTCACCGGGGTTTTCGAACGCAGGTCCGTCGCCGAACGCTTCGCCGCCACCGACGCCGCCCGCGACGACTGGGGCCGCAAATTCATCGTCCTACCCAACGCGATGTACGGCACCTGGGAAAACGCCATCTACGAATACCAACGCCTCACTGAAGCCCAAAAAGCGGAAAAACGTGCAGCCGCACTGGAATTGCCGTAAAATATTAATATGGGGCGAAGTCGAGAAGAAAAACTGCTACATCCGCCATCAGGCAGCCGAATCGCGGCTGCGCAGGAATTCGGCATCGACTTAACTTTACTGATCGAAAATCTGAGACTTACACCGGCCCAACGTGTGAGATGTAACGATCGGGCGGTCAACGATCTAATAAGGCTCGAAACCGCTATGCGCCAATCGAAACAAAAGGCCCTGAAAAACAATAACAAATGATCCAGCTATTCGAAGCGGTTCAACTCCTCGCGAAGGCGAGTATTAAGTTTGTTGTTATTGGCGGAGTAGCTCTCCGCACTCACGGTTCCAGTTATTTAACTCAGGACCTCGACATTTGTTATTCAAGAACCCGGGCGAATCTTGAAAAGATCGCAGAAGCGTTACGCCCGGTAAACCCGCGTCCTAGAGGATTCCCTGATGACCTCCCTTCCGTCTGGGATTGGACAACTCTGCAAAACGGTACAAACTTTAATTTCAAGACTTCGCTTTGTGATATCGACCTCCTGCGAGAAGTTCCCGGGATCGGAACCTATGAGGAAGTTGTAGCGGACTCGGTCACTGTGGATTTTGAAGGCGTTCCGGTCCGGGTATTAAGTATTGACGGGCTTATCAAGGCAAAGGAAACCGCAGGACGAGAAAAAGACAAAGCAGGACTTAATGAGCTTTACGCTCTTTGCGACTCGGAGCTAATAGATTAACTGATGAGAAACAAACGCCGTTTCGAAAAGGGATTTCTCCTTTTTGCCGTATTTGTATGCTTTGCAGCGACTGTGATCGCTCAGAACTTCACCGTCCGAGAGATCATGGCCGAGCCTTCGATCGCGGGGATGCGGGTGGAAAGTGAGAAGCTTTCGCCGGACGGGTCGAAGATGATCTTTCTTTGGAACCCCGAAGGAAAAATGCCGCGGCACCTTTACATCGTCTCGACGAGCGGCGGAACGCCCGAGCGGATCCTGGGCCCCGCGGACCTGCCCGCTCCGCAGCGGCCGCCCGAGCGCGAGAACAAGCTCGATTACGGCGTCGAGACCCGCGACGAATTCGTGCGCGAGCGTGAGAACCAGCTCGGCAATTTCGAATGGTCGCCGGATTCCAAGCGTCTGCTTTTCTCGCACGGCGGTGATCTTTATGTGATGACGTTGGAATCGAGGTCGATCAAGCGGTACACGAAAACGCAGGGGCCGGAATTCGGCGCCAGATTCCTCGATAACGACCGGATCCTGTTTTCGCAGGGGGGCAACGGATACATCCTCAACATCGCCGACGCGACGCTGACCCAAGTCACGCGCGAGGCGAACCAGCAGAACAACATTTCCGTCGGGCAGATCACGCCCAACAAGGCCGGAACCATGGTGGCCTACACGGTGACTGACAGTTCGAAACTGCGCCAGCTCGTCGTGCCGAACTTCCTTCCGGAATACGTAACAGGCGGCGGGCCACGCAGGGGATGGTCGGAGCAGAAATTGTATGTAAATTCGGCGGACGGTAGCCGCGACGCCGCTTTCGAGATCAAATTGCCGAAGCCTGAGGGCGTCAGCAATTTCCGCTCGATCAAATGGGCAGCGGACGGGCAAAGCCTGCTCGTCGACCGCGTCGACAAGGATACGAAACGTCGTCAACTCTTCTACGTCCAAAACGCCGGCGGCAAAGCTGAGCAGATAGTCCTGGTGACCGAGGAAACCGACGACAAATGGCAGGCCCCGCTCTCATCGATCTACGAACCGCACCCGACCCGCCCGGACGAGCTTTTCTTCGCATCGGAACTCGACGGTTTCAATCATCTTTATCTCGCAAAACTCACGTTCGATCAGCCGGCGGCCGGCTCCGGAGGCCCGAATGGCCAGGAAAACGGCAATAGCCGCACCCCTTCAACTGTGCGTATCAGCCAGCTCACAAAGGGCCCGTGGCAGGTGGAGTGGGCGAAATGGGCGACCGGCGGCGACCGGATCGTATACATGTCGTCGGAAGGCGATTATAAGGCCCGCGATTTCTATTCGCTTTCGCCCGCGAGCGGAGCAAGGACGAAACTCAATCCTGCTGACAATGGGATGAAAGGCTCGCCGCAGATGGATGAGCGAAATGAGCAGCCGACCCTGATCTACGAGATCTCTCGATGGAACGTCCCCGGCGATGTTTACGCTCAACGCGTCTGCGATCCGTGCAGCACTCCGTCGGTCCCCGTAAAGTTGACCAACACGGTCCCCGATCGCTTCAAATCGATGAAGTGGACCGAGCCGAAGTTCACCGAGATCCCCTCGCGCGACGGCAAGAAGATCCCCGCGAAGATCTACCTTCCCTCCGGGCATAATCCGAACTCGAAAACGAAGTACCCGATGGCGATCTTCGTGCACGGTGCCGGCTATCTGCAGAACGTGATCAACGGCTGGAACAACTACTACCGCGAGTTCATGTTCAACGATATGCTCGCGAAGAAGGGATACGTCGTGCTCGATATCGACTACCGCGGTTCGGCCGGGCTTGGCCGCGAGTGGCGGACGGACGTTTACGATTTCCTCGGCGGTAAGGATTACGAGGACCACATCGACGCGATCGACCACATGGTGAAGAACTACGGTGTGAATCAGAGCAAGATCGGTGTTTACGGCGGAAGCTATGGCGGCTTCATGGCGGGGATGCTGGTGCTGCGGGCCCCGGAACGCATCGCCGCGGCGGCCGCACTCAGGCCCGTGTTCGACTGGAAGAACTACTACGCCGCGAACCCCGGCTACACCGCCCAGCGTCTCGGCTTCCCCGACAAGAATCCGGAAGCGTACAAACGCAGCTCGCCGATCTCCTACGCCGACAAACTCGAGAGGCCGCTGCTGATCCTTCACGGAATGGTGGACGACAACGTCCACGTGCAGGATTCCGTTCAGATGATCGAAAAGCTCATCCGCCTTGGCAAGACTCAGTACTTCGACGCAATGCTCTACCCGTCGGAAAACCACGGTTTCGTACGGCCGGAAAGCTGGACCGACGAGTACGAGCGGATACTGGCGTTATTCGAAAAACACCTTAAATGATGGACAACGGAAAACGGAAAATGGAAAATACTGAAACGAAAGGTTTTCCGCTTTTCATTTTTCGTTTTCCGTTTTTCCGCTTATGAGAATCCTGGTCACCGGCGGTGCCGGCTTCATCGGCTCGCACCTTTGCGAACGACTGTTGGCCGATGGCGAAGAGGTCATCTGCCTGGACAATTTCTTCACCGGGCGGAAGTCCAACATAGCCCATCTGCTCGACGATCATAAGTTCGAGCTGATCCGCCACGACGTAACCGAACCGATCCTCCTGGAGGTCGATCAGATCTTTAACCTCGCCTGCCCGGCGTCGCCGATCTTTTACCAGTTGAACCCGGTAAAAACGGTCAAGACGAGCGTAATGGGGGCGATCAATATGCTGGGGTTGGCGAAACGCGTTAAGGCACGACTCCTCCACGCGTCCACCAGCGAGGTTTACGGCGACCCGCTCGTCCATCCGCAGACGGAAGATTACTACGGTAACGTCAACCCGATCGGGCCGCGAAGCTGCTACGACGAGGGCAAACGCGTCGCCGAGACGCTGATGATGGATTACAACCGCCAGAACGGCGTTGATACGCGCATCGTCCGCATTTTCAATACTTACGGCGACCGGATGCTGGAGAACGACGGCCGCGTCGTTTCCAATTTCGTCGTTCAGGCCCTGCGGGGACAGGAACTAACGATCTACGGCGACGGTACGCAGACACGTTCTTTCTGTTACGTCAGCGACCTGATCGAAGGCCTGGTCCGCTTAATGAACGCCGAAGCGCCTGATATCCATCTTCCCGTGAACATCGGCAACCCCGGCGAGTTCACTATGAACGAACTGGCGGAAGAGGTCGGGAAGACCACCGGGCGGGAGATCCGCGTTAAGTACCTCCCCTTGCCCCAGGACGACCCCAGAGTGCGGCGTCCGAACATCGACCGGGCGAAGAGCATTTTGGGGTGGGCGCCCACGGTGCCGCTCGCCGAGGGGCTCAAGAAAACCGTAGAATATTTCGAATCTGTGATCGCCGAATCGCCCAAAGCAAAGGCCGGCAGCAACTGACTTTCCAAAACTGATAAAAACTTGAATTTATGAAGATCCTCATCACAGGCGGGGCCGGGTTCGTCGGCAGCCATCTAGCAGACAAACTTATCGGCCAGGGGCACGAGATCACGGTCATCGACGATCTCTCAACAGGGCGCTACTCGAACGTCGAGCACCTCGAGGGGCACGAGCGTTTCCGTTTGATCATCGATACGGTGCTGAATGCCCCGTTGATGGAAGAACTCATCCGCGAATCGGATCGCGTTTTCCACATGGCGAGCGCAGTCGGCGTGCGGCTGATCATGGAACAGCCGGTGAAGACTATCGAGACGATCTTCCACGGCACCGACGTCGTGCTGAAGTTCTGCTCGCGCTACCGCAAACGCGTCCTAATCCCCAGCACCTCAGAGGTTTACGGCAAAGGTGCCTCGATCCCCTTCCGGGAGGAAGACGACCTGCTCACCGGCGCGACCGACAAGCACCGCTGGGCCTACGCCTGCGCAAAAACTCTTGACGAATTTCTGGCTCTGGCCCACTGGAAGGAAACGAGGCTGCCCGTGGTCGTGGTGCGGCTTTTCAACACCGTAGGCCCGAGGCAGACCGGCCAGTACGGCATGGTCGTCCCACGTTTCGTTCACGCGGCGATGCGGAGCGAACCGATCACCGTCTTCGGTGACGGCACACAGCAGCGATGCTTCGGGCACGTGCTGGACGTTGTCGAAGGGCTGTCGAAACTGCTTGAAACTCCGGAATGTTTCGGCCAGGTGATCAACCTCGGGAACGACGAGGAGGTTTCGATCCTGGGCCTCGCAGAAAGGGCGATCGAGCTGACCGGCGGCAAGAGCGAGATCCGCTACATCCCTTACGAAGAGGCTTACGGCGACGGCTTCGAGGACATGCGGCGACGCGTCCCCGGGCTCGAAAAGGCAAGAAAACTAGTAGGTTACCAGCCAACGCGGAGCCTGAATGACATCATCAATGATGTTATGGCGGAATACAGAAAAACGTATTCCGCTGCCGCATAAAGCAGAAGCACGAGCGGTAGCGAGTGTGCCCTGCTCGCTACCGAATATATGTCCAGGTTGTTGAATATTTCCTTTCTGTTGACGCTGCTTTTCGCGGCGTCCACTTTTGCATTCTCCCAGGGCGGCGTCAAAGGCAAGGTCCGCTCTAGGACCGGTGCCGCCATCCCGAACACCACCGTGACCGCCCGGCAGGACGGTAAAGACATCAAATCGACCAGGTCCAACTCGAAGGGCGAATTCGTCCTTAGCGGGCTCGACTCCGGTGTTTACAGCCTGGTCTTCGATGCGGACGGCTTCCAGTCGGGCCTTTATCAGGGACTTGAGATCAAGAACGGCGACACCCGCAACCTCGGCGACCGCCTCATTCTCATGCCCGACCAGGGTACTCAGGTGATCATCAACGGCAGCGTCTTCTATAAAGAAGGCACCAGCCTCGGCGGGGCAAAGATCGACATCGAACGCATAAACCCCGACGGCACCACGAAGAAGGTGACCACCGTCTACACCAACGTCAGCGGCGAATTCACCTTCCGCCAGCCACAAGGCTCGGCAAAATTCCGCATTACCGCCCGCTACAAAGGAGCCGAAGGCACTAAGGAAGTCGACGTCGACACCGCCGCCATCTACCGCCTCGCCATCACGCTCGATATTTCCAGAACGGAAAAGTAACCAAAGTTTAGAGTTACACCAAAGTTTAGAATTCCAGCTTTAGCTGGCCCGTTGCTGCCCAGAGACATTTCTCGGCAACCCAGGCCAGCTATAGCTGGAACTCTAAGCTTCGGAGGCTAGTTTATCGTTTCCGAGATCTCGTCTGCGGGGCCGAGTGGAGAAGCGTTGACGGCGTCGGTGACGATGAGGGGGAACTCCTCCATCACCTGTGTGTTCAGAAGCGTTTGCACCCAGTAGGTGCCGGCCCGCGGGAATACGACGTTGATGAAGAAACTGACGTTATCGGTGAACCCGCCCGGGGCAAGAGATATTGGTGTCGGCTGCGAAGTGACGACCAGGTTTGCTCGATCGGGCGACAGGATCCGAACTTCCGTCTCATGATTGCCTTCCCCGCGCCAGTGGTTGATCACCGCGAACTTGATAAGAGAAACGGGCAACTTCTCCACCATAATGTTCTGAAAAATGCCCATCAGGGAGATCTTATTGCCCATCTCTATGCGCACGTCGTCGCACAGCAAGGTATAGACCAGGTTGAGGTTTTGGGACTGCATCGATGTTGAACCAAACGCCTATTAGCCGAAAAATTCCAAACTCTTAAAATACCGGGATCAGCCCGTCGGGGAAGAGTGGGAAAGTGTAGGTTCTGCGAACCGAGCGATCGATTCGCGACCTTTTTTCGGGCTTGTGTCAATTTTTCCTTTTCTAGCCCACCCGGTCAAGCTATACTGATGAAAACCACTTTCGATTTCTAGTCGAACTAGATGATCGCGGAAGGAAGTCTCGGGACGCGATGCTTATCTATATCCTCATCACGCTTTGTCTCGCGCTGGCCGGCGTGGCCGGTTTCCAGTTGACCTACATGTTCTACCTGGACAAGCTGGACAAAGAAAGGAAGAAACGCATCCACGACCTGGAACGCAAGTGCAAGAGCCTGGCGGCCCGGCTCAACGACGCCGAGGAGCGTATCGAACAGCAGAACCGGATGATCGACGCTCTCTACAACGAGATGGACGACGCCGAGCACTGGGCGGACGTCATCGACGACCGTTAATCTACGTTCAACTCCGCAACCGTCGCTCCCCAACCGCCCGAAAATTCGTCACCGGATTTAAATCCCTTAACAAAACTCGTTTCGCTGAGCACCTTGCGGACGATCTCGCGCTGCACGCCGATCCCTTTACCGTGGATCAGGCGGACGATCCTGAACTTATTTTTACGGGCTTCTTCCAGGTAGGCGACCGTAACGGCCTTAACGTCCTTCGGGCTGAAGGCGTGAAGATCAAGCGTGTCGGTGATCTCCAGTTCGACCGGCTCGCCGAAAGGGTCTTCGATCTCGTCCATTCGTTAAAACCTATCTCGATCGTGCCTGCTGGTATTGGGCAATGTCCTCGGGTGGTGTCACCTTCAGGCGGCTCTTGTCCTTGAAAACGACGAAACGTTTCTGGTCCATACGCCCCTCCGGATGCCTCAGCGACAACGTGAAGGTCTTGTTATCTCCAGACCCTTCCACCCTGAATGGCAGCTGCCCCCAAACCTCTCCGGTGGTCCGCCACGCCGTGTAATAATTCTGGTCGTATTTGTCGAAAGCAAGCACCGTGACGCCGTCGAATTCCGGTTCCACGCCGTCGATCGCCTTTACCACGTTCGAACGTGTGAGGATCACCCAGTTTCCAGGCGTCGCAGTGCGTCCGGAGGTGACAGAGGCCATCTCGGAATCCAGCCGCTGCCAGGCGACAAATTTTCGGTTGTTCGCCTGAAAATAGACGATCTCGCTCGGGATCTGCAATTCCACCTGTCGGCCGAACAGCCAACCGGCCGGGGCCGGCGAGACCGACGGATCCAGTTTCACGAGGTACCAGATGTCGTATTTTTCGTCGAGCTTTTCCGGTTCACCGGTCTCACGGGCTGCAGCGATGTCCTCGTTCTGGCCTCGGCCCCGGCCGCTCGAATTCGCCGAGTCGTCCACATCCGGGGCGTCCTGCTTCGGCACGAACTGCCAATCCATGATCTCGAACGACGCACCGTTCTCAAGTTTGAAAAGGATGTTCTCGGTGCTCAGGTCCGGAGCGAGCCGGAGGTTGGATTTAGCACGGATCTGGCCGGCCGCCTGCGGCGGTAGGTCCTTGAACTGCTCGGCGATCTTCTGAGATTTCTCGAGCGTGTCCTCGGTGATGACGTGCTGGGCCTCGATCCAGCCTTCCGTTTTTGCCTCGTCACGGGCTCGCACGCGGTACCAGAGCACCTTCTCGAATTCGACCTGGTCGAAAACATCCAGTTTCTCGCCGCGCT
>JAEZJR010000035.1 GCA_023415725.1 Acidobacteriota bacterium | reverse complement strand
AATTTGCCGTCCTCGGCAACAGGAAAGGCCGCCTGCACGAGCGGCAGTTCAGCGGCCTCCTCAAAACCAAAAGCGATGTCCCTTTCTACGGCCGCCGCGGTCGAGTCCATAGTCACTCCAAGTAGGTCTGTCCCGGAATTTAGAAACTTATCCGCCGCTATGATGCCCTACCTCCAAAAAAGGGTTGCGTCGCGCCCCCAAAGAAAATTTTTAAAATTTCGCGGGTCCGCGAGGTAATTTCCAGATTCTACATACATTTAGATATTCCGTAAAGCGAATTGTGACGGCTTTGTGACCAACCGTTTTCCGTACCCGCGCGGACATTTCGGACAACGCCGCGGCGATAGACTGGTCATTCGCACAAAATGCAAGGAGGAATTATGGCTAAAGATCTTAATAACCTACGTGTCGCTATCCTGGTTGCTGAGGGCTTCGAGCAGCAGGAGCTGACCGAGCCGCGGAAAGCTCTCGACGAAGCCGGTGCCGTTACACAGATCGTCTCCCCGGTGGAAGGGGAAGTACAGGGGTGGAACCATTTTGACAAGGCGGACATGTTCCCGGTGGACGTGGCATTGAATGAGGCGAACGCCGACGATTTCGACGCATTGCTGCTCCCGGGCGGGGTCGCTAATCCGGACCAGCTTCGAATGAACGAAAAAGCGATCCAGTTCATCCGTCAGTTCTTCGACGACGGCAAACCTGTCGCCGTGATCTGCCACGGACCTTGGACGTTGATCGAGGCGAACGTAGTTCGCGGCCGCAAGATCACCTCATGGCCGTCGCTCAAGACCGACCTCATCAACGCCGGAGCCGAGTGGGTCGACGAAGAGGTCGTTACTGACAACGGCCTCGTATCGAGCCGCAAACCGGCGGACATCCCCGCTTTCAACAAGAAGATGCTCGAAGAATTCGCCGAAGGCACTCACAGCCGCGGGCGTTCCGCCACATCTTAGTGGTCCTATTTCATCTACTTCATCTTGTTCTGTGGCGGACTTTCCACAGACCACAGAACAAGATGAACCAACCTTAAATTCCTAGCCAGTCGCAGTCCGGAAGGGTGGCTTGCCCCCGCGCTTTTTGTCCCACGCCCAACTTTCCGTTACACTTCCTACGATTTTTCTTTTCCCGAAATCCCTATGCTTTTTCTGACTCAGTCGGCTGCCGTTTACGGTATCGATGCGCTTACTGTGGACATCGAGGTGAACATCACACCGCGGTCGGGCGAGGATGATAAATCCGGTCCGGTTATCGTCGGGCTGCCGGATACGGCTGTCCGCGAATCGCGCGAGCGGATAAGAGCAGCCATCTCGAACAGCGGTTATTTTTTCCCAATCCACCGGGTGACGATCAACCTGGCCCCGGCAGACGTGAGAAAGGAGGGGGCAAGTTTCGATCTGCCGATCGGATTAGGGATACTGGGTGCCGCCGGTGATCTTGGAAACCTTGAAAGCCTTCCCGCGCTGATGAGCGTCGGTGAATTGTCGCTTGACGGGCGGGTGCGGCCGGTTCGGGGAGCACTTTCCATTGCGCTTACGGCGAGAAATCTTGGTGTGCGGAGCCTCTTGGTCCCGGAGGAGAATGCCAAGGAGGCCGCGGTGGTGCAGGGGATTGATGTTTATCCTGTTCGCGACCTGCGGGAAGCATCGCTGTTAGTGCAGGATATAGCTGCGGGCGGGAATACTCGAATCCCGCCGCTGAGGCTAGATATTTCCGAGCTTCGCGAAGCGCCGAACAAATACCAGCTCGATTTCGCCGAGGTGCGCGGCCAGGCTACGGCGAAGCGGGCTCTGGAAGTGGCTTCGGCTGGCGGGCATAACATCCTTTTTATAGGTCCGCCAGGATCGGGGAAGACCATGTTGGCGAAGCGCCTGCCGACGATCCTGCCGCCGCTTGAATTCGAGGAAGCCCTTGAAATAACAAAGATCCATTCCGTCGCCGGGCTCACGGGCAAGAGCGGCCTGATCACTGAGAGGCCCTTTAAGTCGCCGCACCACACCGTTTCGCAGGCGGGTTTGATCGGCGGCGGCTCTGTGCCGCGGCCGGGCGAAGTGTCGCTCGCGCATCTTGGGGTATTATTCCTGGACGAACTGCCGGAATTCGACCGCAGCGTTCTTGAAGTAATGCGGCAGCCGATGGAGGACAAGCAGGTCACCATCTCGCGGGCCGCGTCTTCGCTGACGTTCCCGGCCAGTTTCACGCTCGTGGCATCGATGAATCCCTGCCCGTGCGGGTATTTCGGCTCCTCTAGGGAGTGCAAGTGTACGCCGCAGATGATCCAGCGGTACGTGGGGAAGATAAGCGGCCCGCTGATGGACCGCATCGACATTCATATCGATGTGCCGGCGGTAGCATTCAATGAACTGCGGGGCCGCGGGACGGAGCCGGGCGAGTCCAGCGAGAAGGTCCGGGAACGCGTGATCACGGCCCGCGAGCGGCAGTTGGCGAGATTCAACGGTGACGGCGTTTACTCGAATTCCGCGATGTCGCCGGCCCAGATCCGCAAATACTGCACGCTCGACGCCGAGGGGGAAACGCTGCTCGAGCGAGCGATGCATAAACAGGGCCTTTCGGCCCGCGCCCACGACCGGATACTAAAGGTCGCACGGACTATCGCCGACCTCGACGGCACCGAGAACATCGACAGCAAGCACCTCAGCGAAGCCATCAACTATCGCTCGCTGGATAGAAATTACTGGACATGACCAGAGAGCGGTTGGCGGATTGGGTTGTGAACTGGGGGAAGTTATAAACTGTAGCGCGGGCCGAAGGTCAGGTTTCGAGCCTCGTTACATTATATGATCCGTAAAAGTTTGATTCGATCGTTCTTCGTCCCTCTCGCATTTGTCTTCGCTGTTGTATCGCCGGTTATCGGCCAGCCGCCTGCGAAGGTGGCGGGTGAGCCGTCGGCTTCAGCCTCGCCCGTGCCGAGAAACGAGAAGATCAGGCGGTGGTTCGAGATGGATACGTTTACGATCTCGACCAGGTATCGGCATATTACGAATAACGTTGATCTCGGTTCCGCGGACGTCCTACAGTTCCAGGTGCAGGCGCGAGGGCGGTTCAAGTTTGACGAAAAGGGGAAATACAGCGTCACCGCCGGGGTCTATACCGGCAACCGGATCGACAGCGGCTGGGGAAGCACGGGGTGGGGCACCGGCCGACCGCAAACGAATCTGTATGTGAAGCAGCTCTACTTCACGGCGAGGCCGGTGAAACCGCTTGAGATCCAGGTGGGCGGCCTCGCACCGAACAACGGCGAGAACACCGAGATCACCGGGTACGACAACGATTCGTATTTCATGGGCGAGCGGGTGACCGTGCGGGCGCCGAAGCAGCTGTACTTCGACGAGATCTCCGCCGCGAACGGCTATTTCGGAGATATTACGACGCCCAGCGTGTTCCGCAGGTTCGACCGGTTGGACGAATCGAATTATCATCAGTTCCTCGTCCGCAAGCGCATCAACAAGAACGTCTCCTTTTCGGCCGATTATACGTTCGAGGCGGGACGCGACACCTTCCGGCAGGCGGTGAAATTCTCGGTGCCCGGCTTCCGTGCTCTCGATTCGATGCGGTTCGAAAATTACCAGCGGGTCGACCCGGATAAGGGGTACGGTTTCGCCATCACGGGCGAAAAGACGCTCCGCAAAAAGCTCAATCTAAACGGTGGCTTCGCCCGGATCGATACACTGATGTTCAACGGCGACCGCTATCCGCGCGGAAACCGGATCTTTGCCGGGTGGAACTACAAGATGATCCCGGAACTGTCGTTCGGGGGATTCTGGGTTCAGGGGATCGGCCCCCTTCCGACGCCGACCACGCCGAGGACCCGTTTCGAGCTGATCCTCACCTACAACGTTCTCGAGTCGCTCAAACGTTTGAAACTGCAATAGGCGACGGGATCTTGCGAATTGGACTTTCGGGCGACGCGTTTGCGACAATCTAGGATTGACTAATAATTAAAAAAGTTCACCTAATGATCGCTGAGAATCTTATCGGTTTCGACCGGATCCCGCAGACGGTACCTCATTTTTGTTTGGAGTCGTTCCGCCGAAACAAGAAGCGGGACGCTTTGGCGTTCAAGGTGGGGGAGGTCTGGACGCACCTCTCCGGGCCGGAGGTCGTGGAGCGGGTCCGGCGGATCGCGCTCGGACTGGCGCAAATGGGCGTAAAGGCAGGGGACCGCATCGCGATCATCTCGGAGAACAGGCCGGAGTGGTCGCTGACGGACCTTGCGATCCTATCCTTGCGGGCGGTGAACGTGCCGATCTACACCACGCAGGCGGTCGAGCAGATCCGTTACATTCTGGAAGACTCGGGGGCGAAGATGCTATTCGTCTCGGGGAAAAAGCTGCTCAAGCACGCGGAGCAGGCGATACAGAGCGTCGAGCGGATCGAGAAGCTGGTCTTTTTCGATAACGACGCGAAGCCCGAAGGTGACAACCGGGCCTTGACACTCGCTGAGGTGGAACAGCAGGGTATTGAAGTGGGGGACAGCGTCGATTTCGACAAGCTCCTGGCGGAAGTGAAAGCCGACGACCTCGCCACGATCATCTACACGTCCGGAACGACGGGCGAACCGAAGGGAGTGATGCTCAAGCACGAGAGCTTCGTGTCGAACGTAGTCGCTATCTCGAAGGGGCTGCCGATCAAATCCACCGACCGTTCGCTGGCGGTGCTTCCGCTCTCGCACATCTTCGAGCGGGCGGTGTTTTACGTGCTGTGCTGTAACGGGGTCTCGGTACATTACTGCGCGTCGTTCGACCAACTCGCCTCGCACCTTCAGGAGGTCAAGCCCACTATCATGACCGCGGTGCCGCGGCTCTTCGAGCAGGTCTATCACAAGATCGTGAAGAAGGGGAAAGCGGCCGGAGGATACAAGACGCGGCTGTTCGATTGGGCGCTGCAGGTGGGCCAACAGTACTGGACCGCGAAGGACATGCACGAGCGGGTCTCGCCCGCACTCGCGGCGAAGCACAAGATAGCGTCGCGGTTGGTGTTCTCGAAGTGGCGCGAGGGCGTTGGCGGGGAACTGAGGTTCTTTGTCTCGGGCGGGGCACCGCTCTCGAAGAAGCTCTCGTACGCATTCTGGGCGGCCGGTATCCCTATACTGCAAGGCTACGGGATGACGGAGGCATGCATCGTTTGCGCCAACAGGCCGGACGACAACAAGGTCGGGTCTATCGGAACCCCGTTCGACGGTATCGAGATGAAGATCGGCGACCAGAGCGAGATCCTTATTCGCGGCAAGAACGTGATGCAGGGCTATTACAACAAGCCCGAGGAAACCGCCAAGGCCATCGATTCGGAAGGGTTCTATCACACCGGCGACGTCGGTTACGTCGATAAGGACGGGCACTATTACGTAACCGACCGGCTAAAAGACCTCTTCAAGCTGTCGAACGGGAAATACGTCGCGCCACTGCAGGTGGAGAGCCTGCTGAAGCAGAGCCCGCTCGTTTCGCAGGCGGTGGTGGTCGGCTCGGGGCGGAAACAGGTCGGAGCACTGATCGTGCCGGACTGGGAAGCTCTGAAGGATGCCTTGAAGGAAGACGGCATTGCTGCCGACGGAAACAGGGAAGAACTCTGCGAGAACCCGCACGTCGTCAAACGCGTGCAGCGCGATGCGGTGGATCTGACGCGCGAGCTGAACGATTACGAACGGGTCAAACGCGTCTATCTATTGCCTAGGGAATTTTCTATCGATAAAGGCGAGATGACCCCGACGCTGAAGATCAAACGCGGGGTCATCGACGAAAAATACGAAGAAGCTATAGATGAGATCTGCGGCAGCTAACGCCGTTCGGCCGGCGCCTCGAGCTCGCTGATGATCTTCTCGATCGAACGCGAGTTTTTGTTGAGCAGGGCCTCGGCCAATTCGAAGAGGGGCTCGGGCATTGACACGTTCTCGGCCGTCTCATCCGGTTCCTCCTGCGACTGCGGGTACCGCTCGTAGAAATCCACCTCGGCGTTGCAGAATTCGCACACCGCCAGATGTCTGCCGATCACGCGGCCAACGCCGCCCCCGATGTCGCCCAATTGATACGCAAGCAACTGCTGTGAGGTCGGGCAGTCCTCCCGTTTCTGAAACGTCGCCATCACCTTATCCTTTTCTCCGATTATAGCGCCGAAACACGGGCGGTCGCGCTGGGAAAGTTACCGGCGGGGGCGCGCTGCTCGTGCTACAAAGTGAATAAACCCGCAATCCGCCTTAACTTCCAAATACCAGGGCGATCAAAAGAACTCGCCCGCTTCGGCGTGAAGTTTCAATTTCCTGTTATGTGCAAGCTAAATATCTAATAGCTTTCGATTTACAGGGAATTCTTGCGATTTTCGGTCATGTAAAAAATTGTTGCCCAAAAAGGCGTATCCTGATACTATCTAAGTGTCGCCGGATGCAGCTCTTTCGCATCCGGCCCCGATCGAAAGTCCCACGCGCGGCTTCCGATACACCCTAGAAAATCTACAAAATTTAACTTTGATCCGGAGACTGGCCTCTCTTGCTATACGTGCGGGTGAACTGTGCTCCGGATCCGGAAATACCCCGCCCCCACAGCGAGAAAATAGCCTTTTTATCGCGTAATACCCGCAGAATACCCACCATCCCAGGTCCTTTATGAACCCAGTCAACCAGCAGGAACGTCTCCCGCGATCCGTGCAGTCCCGCCAGATCAAGGTCGGTAAATGGAACGATAGTCTCCGCGCGTCTGATGTCAATCAGATCTGGCTCGAATTACACCGGATCGTCTCTTCGCACCCGCTGGTGCGGGCGTCGAAACGTGCGGGCTTCCTCGTCGAAGAGGGCAAGCACAACGCCTACACCGACCTCACTCAGGAACTCTTCGTCGCTTTGCTCAGCAAGGAGAGGTTCCAGCATTACCTGGATACGGGAATGACCGACGCCGAGGTGGAAGCGGAGATCAGCCAGATCGAGCTTACCAACATGCTTACGGCGGAGCTGCGTAAGCGTTATCCGGAATCGTACCGGCTTGCTCGCCGTATATCTACGCTTATTCAGACCGGTTCCAACTTCAAACGTTTCGACAATATCGGGAACCCCGAAGCTCATCGCCGCCTTGCTGACCGGCTTTACGGCCTCGCGGACTGGAAAGAGACAAAGATGCGCCGCGACGTGCAGGAGATGGACGAACGCGTTAAGTCCGTATCGTTCCAAAGCCGCGACACCCGTATGGTCGGTTGCACCGGCGATGCGCAGATCGTCATCAGCAACGTCGAGTTGGAAAAGCTCATCATCCGTGTTTTCAAGGCGATCGATTCGCCGGTGGACGTCCGATCTTTGAGGTCGTTCGTGATGTCCAGGCTGCCAATCATGGACATTCACCTGGTGCCGGTGGGCGGCTCGGGAGACAGCGACGATGACGATCGTGTGTCATACGAGATACCCGACCACCGCGAAACTCCCGAAGAGGATTTCCTCCGCCACGAAGCGGAAGACGCCGCCGCGAACTCGGTCGATCGGTTCATTCAAAGCCTGAACAAATCGGTCCGCGGAAAGGCCAAGCAGTTCGACCGTATGGTGAACGTTCTGTGGCACTGCTACCTTGTCTCGGACGGAGGCACCCAGCTGGAAGTGGCTGAAATGCTCGGCGTTTCCGATTCGCTCGTTTCCGATTACCGCAAGCGCATCGAAGCGAATCTACAGGCTCTCTCGTTCGAAGGGGTCAACGAGGCCCGCCAGTTCGAAAAGGCGTTAAAGCGTAGGGTGCGTGAGATGATAGGCGTCGGCACCGAAAAAGTAACCGCCTGAAAAGTTCGGTCGTCTTAGATTTGAAAAGCCCGGCTTATCACCGGGCTTTCTTAATTCATGCTTCCGTGCCGATCTTGTTCATCAACTCATCGAAGCGCGGGTCGTCACGGAGCGGGTCCATGCTCTTGTCCTTCAGGAAATGAGGTTTGTTCTCGTTGCCGAGTTTTATCGCCCGTGAAAGCCACTTCAGGGCGAGTTCCTTCTCGCCGAGAAGCGAATAGGTGGACGCGACCCAGTAGGCGGAATCGTGGTCGGAGCGGGAGATCGCCAGGGCGTCGTCCGTGAGTTGCTCGCGGGCTTCATCAGCACGTCCCGCACCGGCCAGGTAGAGAGCAAATAGCGGTTTGATGCCGTCCATTTCCGGGTGGTCGGCGATCACCTTGCCCATCAGGTCGATCGCCATTTCCTTGTCCCCACGGTAATAATAGACGCCGGACCGGAAGATCTTCATCATCGGGTGATCCGGCTCGGCCCGCTCACCGCGTTCGATGTGCTCGAGCGCTTTATCATATTCACGCTTGAAAATGTAGAGCCTCGCGCTGTTGTAAGCCGAAACCACCCTCGCCGCAGGGTCCAGCCGAGAAAGCTTCTCAAAGGCCTTCAGGGACTCATCGTACTTCCCGTCGAGCCGGTTCAGCACGCCCTTGACGAAGTACAGCGGAGCGTCATTGGGGAATTGTCGTTCGAGCAGTTCGATCTCTGCATGAGCCTTCTTCTTCTCACCGCGCGCGAGGTAGATCATCACCATCAGCACGCGGGCCTCGACCACGTTCGGGTCGTAGAAGAACGCTTTGGTGAACGCCGTCTCCGCGTAGGTGTAATCGT
>JAEZJR010000003.1 GCA_023415725.1 Acidobacteriota bacterium | reverse complement strand
ACGACTCCGGTCCTCGCCAAATCAGAATCCTTAAAGCCGAGCGCAGCGGAAATCGTTGAAAGCGTTCAACAACAGTTGGTCGAGACGGTGGACATTCAAGGGAATCGACGCCTCCGCGACGACGATCTCCTTTATTATATTAAGACACGACCGGGCGACACATACGACCCCGCAGCTCTCGAACGCGACCTCAGGGAACTTCTCTCGCTCAATTTCTTCGACAAGACGGCCACCAGGGTTCTCACGACGGAAGGCGTTAGGGGCGGCGTGAACGTGATATTCGAGGTACGCGAGCTTCCGATCATACGCGACCTCACGTTCAAGGGGCTCGACGCGGTGCCGGAATCCGACGTGTTGAAGGAGTTCCGCGAAAAGCGGGTCGGCGTCTCGAAGGAATCGATCTACGACCCCGTTAAGGCCCGCAACGCTACGCGTGTAATCCGCGAGCTGCTCGCCGGCAAAGGGTATCCGAACGCGAAGGTGAACATCAAGGAAGAAGAGGTCTCCGCGACCTCGATCGCCGTGACGTTCGAGGTGGAGCAGGGGAACCGCTCCCGCATCATCGATATCGATTTCACCGGAAACGAAAAGTTCAGCGACGGCGAACTGAAGGGAGCAATGCAGTTCGTTAAGGAAACCGGGCTGATCTCACGTTTCAAGGGCCAGGACATTCTTGACCTTCGAAAGCTCGAGTACGACCTGCAGAGGAACGTGCGTTCGTATATGTGGTCGAAAGGCTACTTCCAGGCACGCATCGGCGAACCGGAAGTGGTCGGGCTCGGCGTTAAACGTACGGATTTCATACCGCTCATCACGCTCCCGCTTCCGCTGATCTCCTCGAAGGACGACACGCTCAAGATCGTGATCCCGGTGACCGAGGGCAAGGTGTTCCGCGTCGGCGAGGTGAAGGTGGAGGGTAACTCGATCTTCTCCGAGCAGCAGATCCTCGCGTTCATGGGGCTGAAGACCGGCGAGATCGCGGACGGCAAGCGCATCCAGGATGCGGTGTACGATGACAAGTCCGGGCTGAAGACGATCTACGGCCAACAGGGATTCGTGGAGTTCAACGCGGAATTCGAGCCGGATTTCAAGGACAATCCGAACAACCCGAACGAGGGGATCGTTGACGTCAATATCCGCATCGAGGAAGGCAAGCAGTACACGCTCCGTCGCCTCGAATTCACCGGCAACACGTTCACGCGCGACCGCGTGCTTCGCCGCGAGTTCCTGCTGAACGAAGGGGACATCTATAATTCACGGGCCCTGGATATCTCCATCGCCCGCCTTAACCAGACCCAGTACTTCGACCCGATCGACCGGGACCAGGACGTTGAGATCCGCCCCGACGAAGAAAAGGGCGACGTGGACCTGAACGTAAAGGTGCGCGAGAAGGGACGCCAGCAGATCTCGTTCAGCGGAGCGGCTGGCGGTCTCGGCGGCACTTCATTCGGACTTGAGTACTCGACGAACAACCTTGCCGGCCGAGGTGAGATCCTGTCGTTCCAGTTCGGGTTGGGTAACCGGCAGCAGAGCCTTCAGTTCACCTATCAGGAACCGTACTTCCGCGACAGGCCGATCTCGGTCGGGTTCTCGGTGTTCGCTTCGCGCTACAGGTTCTTCGGTGAGGGGACGTTCCTGTCGCAAAACCAGCAATTGCTCGAGGAATTGACCTTCGATCCGCTGGCCGCGATCAGGACCGACGAAGAGAACCTATTCACGCAGAACACCTACGGTGCGAACGTGTTCATGACGGCTCCGCTTTCGGAGTTGTTCTTCAGGAAGCGGCAGTTCACGCAGTTCTCCCGCGTGGGGTTGACCTACCAGTTCACCGCGACGACGATCAAGGATCCGCCGATCAACGAATCGGCCGACCCGACGCAGCGGATCCCGGTGATCTACGCCATCCCGAACATCATCACCAGCCGGCTTTCGGGTTCCTTCGTGTACGACACGCGGCAGCCCGCGGCGAACGGCATCGATACTAACAGGGGTTCGCAGCTCTCGGCATCCATCGGCATTGCGGGTCTGGGCGGAGACGTTCGAAGTTACTCGCCGAACATCAGCTATTCGCGGTTCATACCAGTTCGAAGGACCAAGTCTAAGAACCCGGAGGTATTCGCCTTCCGAGTGATCGCGGCACACGTCGGTGCGTTCGCCATATCGGATAAGATCCGGAACGCGAACTCGCTCGCGTACGTCGGCGGCATCCCGATCTACGAGCGGTTCTACCTCGGCAGCGAGAACGATATTCGCGGCTATAATTCGCGTGCGATCGGGCCGATCGCCAGGTTCGACACCTATGTGACGAGCCGCAACGTTACGGTGGCGTCCAACGCCGTCGGAACCCCGACGGCACCGCAGGGCTTCCCCGCGGATTCGCCGATACTCGCCGATATCGCGGCTCTCGGCAATCTGACCGGGTACGACGGCGCTAACCCCGCTCTGTTCTCGAGGAACTACCGCTTCATCGGCGGCGACACGCAGCTGCTCGCGAACATGGAGTACCGCATTCCGCTGTTCGGCCCCGCTACCCTGGCGGTCTTCGCGGACGTCGGCAGCGTATTCAACCTGAGGAAGACCGGCACGCAGGTGATCAACAGCACCTTCCTCGAGGACGACAGACTCTTAGGGGCGGGACGGTTGACGGCGCTCGGATTGAACGGTGCCCCCACCCTGGAGAACATCTTCGGGTCGGTGCTTTACTACAACAACCGCGTCCTGACGAAGAGTGATTTCCGGAACCTTTTCTGCGGCGGGAACCGCCTCGGTTGCCCCGTCAGCTTACCTGCCGGCATCGACCAATTCTACCTGCGAGGGGAAGTGCAGCAGAACTCGCTCCTGCAGGTGGATGACGCGGCTTTCAGCAAGCTGAGCGATTTCAAATCTAGCGTAGGCCTCGAACTCCGCGTTCAGGTGCCGATCGTCAACGTGCCGTTCCGGCTCATCTACTACTACAACCCGAATGCCAAGATCGGCATAACGGAAGAGGCCCCGGGCATCTTTTTGCCGGGCAAGCGGAACGGGTTCCGCTTCACCGTCGGCCGTACTTTCTAAGATCTGGGCGGCACCGTCGATTGATTGACATAGGTGCCGCCTTCGCATAGCATAATTCTCTTTCCCGCACGTTGTGTTGCAGGCAACATAATCAAGAGAATTTGTTTCAAATAGGATTATCGAATAAGCGAAACGAGCTTGTTCCCCTCGAAGTTCGAAGGAGTTTTTACAAAAGAATGAAAAGAATCAGTGTTATCGCCGTTTTGTTCGTGTTTGCGGCAGTTTTCGCGGTTTCAGCTTCCGCACAGGCACCAGCCGCTGCGCCTAAGGTCGCGGTGATCAACACCACCGCTTTTGACGGAAAGGAAGGCATCACCAAGTACAACAATGCGATGGACAGCCTCGAAAAAGAGTTCCAGCCTGTCCAGACCAAGCTGCAGGGATATGCGACCCGTCTCACCGCTCTGAGGGGCGAGATCGAGAAGCTGCAGAAGCCGGCGGGGAACGTCCCGATCGACAACAGTGCTCTCAGCGCAAAGGCCGTTGAGTACGAGAACCTCGGCAAGCAGGCAAAGCGTGAGGAAGAAGACGCGAAGGTCAACTTCGAGCGTCGCCAGGCACAGATCATGAATCCGGTGCTCCAGGACATCGGCAAGGCGATGCAGGAATACGCCACCCAGAAAGGCTATGACCTCATCCTCGACGTCGCCAAGCTCGACAACGCGGGCTTGATACTTGCTTACAACCCGACGAAAGTTGACGTGACGAAGGACTTCATCACTTTCTACAACGCGCGTCCCGCGGGCGCCGCGACCACCGGGACCACTCCGGCCCGCCAGCCGTAGTTCGGTGGATCAGTACGTTTTGAACCGTCAGCCGATAGAAGTTATTCTGTCGGCTGACGGTTTTTGCGCTTTTATATGGTTATTTACGATTCCGTTGCGATCCAGGAGATTCTCCCCCACAGGTACCCTTTCCTCCTCGTCGATAAGATCGTCGAACTCGAGCCGAAGGTGCGCATCGTGGGGATCAAGCAGGTCACCGCGAATGAACAGTTCTTCCAGGGCCATTTCCCCGGCGCTCCGGTGATGCCGGGCGTGCTGCAGATCGAGGCTCTCGCCCAGGTCGGTGCGATCCTCGCCTTGCGGGAGTTAGAGGACCGGGACTCTAAGATACCGTTCTTCAGCGGGATAGAGTCCGCTCGTTTCAGGAAGCCGGTCGTGCCCGGCGACACGCTCGAGCTCGAGGTGATCGCCCTGCGGATCGGCAGCAAGGTGCAGAAGATGAAAGGGATCGCCCGCGTTGACGGGCAGATCACCGCCGAAACGGAGATCATGAGCGTGATCGCCGACCACCAGCCCAAAGCCTGACTAGAAATGACAACTTTCATTCATGAGACCGCGATCGTCTCGCCGGAGGCGAAGATCGGCGAAGGCTGCCGCGTCGGCCCGTTTTGCACCGTGGGAGCGGAGGTAACGCTCGGTGACGGCGTCGTGCTCGATTCGCACGTTGTCGTCGACGGGCGGACGACGATCGGGGATGAGACGCACGTCTTCCCGTTCGCTTCGATCGGGCTGGCCCCGCAAGACCTGAAATACGCGGGCGAGCCCACCGCCACCGAGATCGGGCGGCGGAACCAGATCCGCGAGTTCGTCACCGTCCACCGCGGAACGGAAGGCGGCGGAGGTTTGACGAAGATCGGTGACGGGAATCTCTTGATGGCCCAGGCACACGTCGCCCACGACTGCCAGATCGGCAACGATGTGATCATGGCGAACGCGGCCACGCTCGCCGGGCACGTCGAGATCGCGGACCGGGCTAACGTCGGTGCTTATTCAGGGGTGCATCAATTCTGCCGCGTGGGCGTGGAGGCCTTTATCGGGGGGTATTCCGTCGTTGTAAAAGATGCCCCGCCTTACGGGGTGATCCAGGGCAACCACGCGAAGTGCTACGGCCTGAATAAGGTAGGGATGAAGCGCCGGGGTTATTCAAGGGACACGATCGAGAAGCTCAATCACGCCTATCACCTCCTGCTCTCCGCAAAGCTGAACACGTCGCAGGCGGTCGAGCGGATCAGGGAAGAGATCACGGACTGCCCTGAAGTGGACATCCTCGTGAATTTCATCGAAACCTCGAAACGCGGGGTTGTGAAGTGACGTTAAAAAAAGGCCCTATCCTTTTCGTCTAGACGCCAAAACGTCCAGCACGTCAGCGAACCGCAGCCCGCGTGCCTGCAAAAGTATCAGGAAATGGAACATTAGATCGGCGGCCTCGCCCTTGAATGCATCGAGGTCGTCGTCTTTTGCCGCGATCACGACCTCCACCGCCTCCTCGCCGACCTTCTGGGCGATCTTGTTCAGGCCTTTTTCGAATAGCCGGGAAACGTAAGAGTCCTCGTTTTGACCGGCTTTGCGATCCGCTATCACTGCTTCAAGTTCGTCCAATAGGTCGAATTTGTTAGCCTCGCCGAAACACGTGTCCGCCCCGGTGTGGCAGACCGGGCCGGCGGGTTTTGCTTTTATAAGGATCGTGTCCGCGTCGCAGTCCGGCGTAATGGAGACCAGGTCGAGGAAATCCCCGCTCGTTTCCCCTTTCGTCCAAAGCCGCTGTTTCGAGCGGGAGTAGAACGTGACTCGGTTCGTACTTTTGGTCACGTCGAGAGCCTCCGCATTCATGAAGCCGAGCATCAGCACCCTCCCGGTCTTAACGTCCTGAACGATCGCCGGCACCAAACCATCCTGGTACTTACCAAAATCGAGATTCATAAACGCACCTCAACACCCCGCATCCGCAGGAAAGACTTCAAATCGGGTATCCCGATCTCGCCGTAATGGAAAATGCTGGCGGCAAGGGCCGCGTCCGCTCGTCCGCGGACAAACACCTCCGCGAAATCCTCCATCCCGCCCGCTCCGCCGGATGCGATCACGGGGACCCGGACGGCGTCGGAGACCGCACGAGTGAGCCCTGTCTCGAATCCCTTTTTCGTCCCATCCGCATCCATCGACGTGAGCAGGATCTCCCCCGCACCGAGATCGACCCCGCGCCTGGCCCATTCGCGAGCGTCGAGGTCCGTGGCGACGCGGCCGCCGTTCAGGAAGACCCGCCAACTTCCGTCGACGCGTTTGGCATCGACGGCCAACACGACGCATTGGGAGCCGAAATTCCTGGCCGCATCGGCGATGAGCTGCGGCGTCCGCACGGCGGCCGTATTGATCGAAACCTTGTCCGCCCCGGCTTCCAGTAAGCGGCCGATGTCACCTACCGCCGAGATACCGCCGCCCACGGTGAACGGGATGTTGATCGACCGGGCGATCTCCGAAACAAGCGACGCGAAGGTCTTTCGTCCCTCATTGGTGGCGGAGATGTCGAGGAAGACGAGTTCGTCCGCGCCTTCGTCGGAGTACTTCCGTGCGAGTTCGACGGGGTCGCCGGCATCGCGGAGCCCGACGAAGTTGACACCCTTGACCGTCCGGCCGTCCTTAACGTCGAGGCAGGGGATGATGCGTTTAGCGAGCATAGCGTGCCAACTCCTCCGTCGTTATTCGGCCCTCATAGATCGCCTTGCCTACGATCACTCCCGTGCAGCCGATCGTTTCGAGTGCCACGATGTCTTCTATCGAAGAGACCCCGCCGCTCGCGATCAATTCGAGACCGGGCAACGATGCGATGATCCGTTCGTAAAGCTGAATGGACGGGCCGGCGAGAGCTCCGTCGCGGCCGATGTCGGTGACGAAGGCACGTTTGAGGCCGCGTCTGTGCATATTTTCAAGGAAGTCGAAGATCGAGATCTCCGTTTCTTCCTGCCAGCCATTCACGGCGATCTTTTCGCCTTTGCAGTCGGCCCCGAGCAGCAGGCGTTCTTCGCCGAAGCGATCGAGCCATCCGATGAACTTTTCCGGTTCCTTGACGGCGGTGCTGCCGACATTCGCGATCGCGGCCCCGGCAGCAAACACGCTCTCCAGGTCCGATCCGGTTTTGATCCCGCCGCCGAAATCGATTACTAGATCGATGCAAGCGGAGACACGTTCGAGGACGGCGAGATTCGCGGGAATACCCCGTCTCGCCCCATCAAGGTCTACCATGTGGAGCCGCCGGAGACCGGCATCGGCGAATCGCTTTGCGACCTCCAGAGGGTCGTCAGAGTAGACGGTCTTACGGGCGAAATCGCCGTGCGTCAGACGCACGCATTTCCCATCGATCAGGTCAATTGCGGGGATGGTCTCGATCATAGCTTTAGGAAATTACATAGGATCTGCTCCCCGACCGCCCCGCTTTTCTCCGGGTGGAACTGGACGGCGTGAAAATTAGCGAATTCGACCGCGGCCGAGAAGGCCGTCCCGTAGCTGCACGTCGCGGTGGTAGCTCCGCCAGTTTCCACGAAATAGCCATGCACGAAGTAAACATACGAGCCGTCGGGCACGCCTTCGAATAACGGACCTCGAAGATCGTCGATCGAGTTCCACCCGATGTGGGGCACCTTCAAGCCATCGCCCCCGAATCGCATTACACTGTCAGGGATCAGCCCTAAGCAATCCGAATCATTTTCCTCAGAGTGAGCGCACAGCAGTTGCATGCCGAGGCAGATCCCGAGAACGGGCTGCGTCAGCGAACGGATGACTTCATCTAATCGCCTCTTGCGAAGGTGGGCCATCGCGGTGGATGCTTCGCCGACGCCGGGGAAGATCACTTTTTCGGCGATCCGCAGGGCTTCCGGGTCGTCCGTTATCAAGGGTTCGACACCGAGCCGGCGAAGCGCGTTCGCGACCGAAGCCGTATTCCCGGCGTTGTATTTGATTATCGCTGTCGTCACAGAACCCCCTTCGTGCTTGGCAGTGCGGACCCCTCGCGCCGGGTCGCCATCTTGATCGCCTTAGCGAACGCTTTGAATATCGCCTCGATCTTGTGGTGCTCGTTCGTTCCCTCGGCTTTGATATTCAAATTGCATAGGGC
>JAEZJR010000016.1 GCA_023415725.1 Acidobacteriota bacterium | reverse complement strand
TTGCTATGGAAAAGAGACTTTACGGTTTAATGGCGGAATTCGATACGGCGGGGGAACTGGTCGACGCGGCTCGCGCAGTGCGCGACGCCGGGTTCAGGAAAACCGACGCGTTCTCGCCCTTTCCCATCCATGAGATGGACGAAGCTTTGGGCATAAAGCGTAGTGTTCTGCCGTTGCTCGTTTTCTTCGGCGGCATCACGGGCCTGATGCTGGGTATCGGCCTCCAGGTATTCGTGCACTATATCGATTACCCCTTAAACATTGGGGGGCGTCCGTTTTTGAGCTGGATATTGTTCGTGCCCGCGTCTTTTGAGTTGACGATCCTTCTGGCTGGGTTCACGGCAGTTTTCGGAATGCTTTTTCTTAACGGATTGCCGCGTCCTTACCACCCGGTGTTCAATGTGCCGCGATTCGCGCTGGCGACCAGGGAGAAGTTCTTCCTGCTGATCGAATCGGCGGACGAGAAATACGACTATGATGAAACGAAGCAGTTTCTTCAGAGCCTTAACCCGCAGGAGGTGTTCGATGTCGAGGACTAAGGCACTTTACTGTGTTGCCATTTCCGCCTTTTGCCTTTTCGCGGCGGGCTGCGGCGTGCGGTTCGACATGCAGGACCAGCCGCGGTACAAGGCATACCGGCAGAGCGACTTTTTCCGCGACGGAAAGGCAATGCGCGAATTGCCCGAGGGGACTGTGCCGCGCGGCTATCTAAAGGATAACAAGGCGTTCTACACCGGCAAGGTCGACAATCCCGATCCGAACGCCGTGGCCCAGTCGAGCACTGATGCCAGCGGAAACACGATCATGACGTCGTTCCCGAATATGATCGACGAGTTTCCGGTACCGGTTACCAAGTCACTCGTTGACCGAGGGCAGGAGCGTTACAACATTTACTGCATCGTTTGTCACGGGCCGGTCGGAGCCGGTGATGGAATGATCGTCCGCCGCGGATTCATTAAACCGCCGACCTATCACGACGATCGTTTGAGAAACGCACCCGTGGGACATTTCTTTGATGTGATCACGAACGGATTCGGGCGGATGAACCCGTACGGGCACATGATCCCGGCTGCCGACAGGTGGGCGATCGTGGCCTACATCCGGACTCTGCAGGCGAGCCAGAATCCGGCCGAAATAATGAAGATGAATTCGAACACAACGGCGAATCCCGCACAGGCTCCGGCCGCGGCGCCGACACCCGGAGGTGCCCATTAATGGCTGAGAATTATCAGGCACCCGCAGATCTCTCCAAATACCGGACCATTGCGCTCGGCGTTGGCGGGGTCGCGCTTATAATCTGGGCAATTGGCCTTTACTTCAATGTAGAGCAGGGACTTCGCTCCTGGCTTTTGGGCTTCATTTTCTGGGGCGGTATCACTTTCGGCGGCATCGGCATCACTATGCTGCAGTACCTGACCGGCGGGGCGTGGGGCGTTGTTATCCGGCGTGTTGTCGAGGCTGCTTCCCGGGTGTTGCCCTTGGTATTCATTATGTGGGTACCGTTGGCGATCGGAACCTACTATGAGGTCCTGTACGAGTGGTCTCACCTTCCTCCGGATGACTTTACGGTCCTGCACCGAGGCTGGTACCAGACCGAGATCTGGTGGATCATCCGAGGCGTCATCTATTTCGCGTTTTTCGCGGTGATGGTGTACCTCCTCAACGATTGGTCGGCTCGTCAAGATAAATCCGCCGATCACGAGGAAGCCGCACTTTGGCTCGGCAAGGCCACCCGATTTTCCGGCCCTACGATGGTGATCTACGTCCTTGTGATCTCCTTCGCAACCGTTGACTGGGTCATGTCCCTCGATCCGCACTGGTTCTCGACGATTTGGGGCCTGCTCTTTGTTGTGGGATGGGCCCTCAGTGCGTTCTGTTTTTCGATCCTGATGTTCGCCGTGCTGGGCGGGCTTCCGCCGATGAACAGGGTCCTCGGCAAGCGTCATTTCCACGATATCGGAAAATTGATCCTTGCACTGGTGATGGTCTGGGCGTATTTCAATTTCTCCCAGCTGATCATCATTTATTCGGGTAACATTCCGGAAGAGACGGGCTGGTATTTAGTTCGTATCACCCCAGGCTGGTTCTGGGTCGGGATCATTCTTGTGGTTTTCCACTTCGCTTTTCCGTTCCTTTTCCTTCTCCGACAGGATTGGAAAAAGAATATTCGGCTGCTTTCGGCGATATGCGTTTTCGTACTGGTGATGCGGCTGGTGGATATGTTCTTCCTGATAAGCCCGAATCCGCGTATTGCAACACACGGTGAGAGCCTGCCACTGAGCCTAAGCTTCAGTTGGATGGACATCGTGGCGCCGGTCGCGATCGGCGGTATCTGGTTGTGGTATTTCTTCGGCCAGTTGATGAGCAGGCCGCTCGTGCCGGTGATGGACCCGTTCCTCGAAAACGCTATCGAGCACGGACACGGACATTGATACCGAGATTATGAGTTCAGCTAAACACGGACATTCCCAAACAGCGTACGAGAAGGGTTACGAAGAGAACGTTATCGGCGTGAAGGGCATCGCCTACTTTGGCGTGGGCCTGTTCCTCCTCATCGTCATCACGTTCGGGCTGATGTGGGCCCTCATGGGGGTGCTGGAGGATAACGCGAAAGAGACCAAGTCGTCGGATAACCCGATGGCCATGTCCGAAATGGAGGCCCTCCCGCCGGAACCGAGGCTGCAAGCCGCTCCGGGCTTCGGGGTCGAAGGCCCCAATGGAAGGGTTAATCTCGAGCTTACCGCTCCACAGTCGGAGTGGTGGGAACTCGAGAAGCAGTACAAAGAGGTCTGGGCGAAAGGGATGAAGGATGCCTCGACGGGCGCGGTTTCCGCGATGCCGATCGAACAGGCCAAGCAAGCTTTCCTTTCTCAGCAGATCAAGGCCAGGTCCGGCCCGGAGGCCGAAAAGCTGTTCGAAGAATCGAAACTTCGCTTCTCAGACGCTAGCTCCGGCCGTGCCGCAACCGATAGGAAAAGATAAATGAAAACGAATTTTGCAAAACATCTGCTGTTTAACGCCGCTGCCTTGGCAGCAATGGCGCTGATGTTGTGCACGTTCGCGGCGGCACAAAAGACAGAGCATTACAATTCGCCGCTTTATTCTCCCAAGTATTACGATCCGTCGCAGCAAACGGCAAACGGCATTCCGGAACCGCTGAAGAAGGTCGGCATTGAGCAGCGGCTCGGCGAAACGGTTCCTCTTGATGCGGTCTTCAAGGACGAAAACGGCCGGGAAGTGAAACTTGGCGAATATTTTTCGAAGGGCCGTCCGGTCGTCTTAGCACTGGTCTATTACGAATGCCCGATGCTGTGCAACCAGGTGCTCAACGGGCTCACGGGATCGATGAAGGGGATCACGCTCGACGCCGGCAAGGATTTCGACGTCGTGGCGATCAGCTTCGATGCCAGTGAGAATGACAAGCCTGAACTCGCGAAGAACAAAAAGGCGTCGTACCTCGAGAGATACGGCCGGCCGGGCACCGACGCAGGATTCCATTTCCTGACCGGAACGCAGGCATCGATCGACGCGGTTACACAGGCTGTCGGTTTCACGTACGAGTGGGACGAGAAATCGAAACAATTCGCCCACGCGAGCGGCATCATGATCGCGAACCCGGACGGGAAGTTGTCGCGATATCTCTACGGTATCGATTATTCGCCGAAGGACTTGAAGTTCGGGATCATGGAATCGGCCGAGAACAAGGTGGGTTCGGTCACGGACCAATTGCTGCTCTACTGCTATCACTATGACCCGTCGACGGGGAAGTATGGATTTGCGATCCTTAGTTCGCTGAGACTGGCGGGGATCGCGACGCTGCTCGGAATGGGCCTGATGGGCTTTGTTTTCTGGCGGCGGAATAAGAACAAGGCGGCCAAGATCTAACCGCTTTCGGCGTTGAACGGCCTCGCTCGACGAGAACCGCGTTCAACCTTTTGATTATGCAAGCTAGCTCCTGGGTTCCAATGTTTCCAGAATCGGCGTCCACCTTTGCGTGGATGGTCGACGGTCTGTATTTCTACTTGATCCTTATCAGCGTCGCCTTTACCATCCCGATCGCGGCGGCGATATTCTTCTTTATCGTCAAGTACCGGGAGAAGGAGAAATACGCGACGCCGGAGGAAATGCACGGTTCGATCGTACTGGAGACCACCTGGTCGATCATTCCGTTCATCATTTCGATGACGATATTCCTCGGCGGGGCGATCGTTTATTACGAGCAGTATCGCGTGCCGGACGACGCGATGGAAGTTTACGTCGTCGGTAAGCAATGGATGTGGAAGATCCAACACGGTACGGGCCAACGGGAGATCAACGAGCTCCACGTGCCGGTCGGTCGGAAGGTAAAACTTACGATGACCACCGAGGACGTGCTGCACGATTTCTCCGTCCCGGCCTTCCGTACGAAGGCGGACGTGGTCCCAGGGCGGTACACATACTTGTGGTTCGAGGCGACAAAGCCCGGCAAATACCACCTGTATTGTGCGGAGTACTGTGGCCTGAATCACTCCGGGATGGGCGGCTGGGTCTACGTCATGGAGCAGCAGGATTTCGATAACTGGCTCGCCGGAAACGAGTCCGGCCAGACGCCGGTGCAGATGGGCCAGGATCTTTTTCAGAACAAACTCGGATGCGCTTCTTGCCACGCGGGCGGGGCCGACCAACGAGGGGCAAAGCTAGAAGGGATCTATAATAAAGAAGTGAAACTTGTCGGCGGTCAAACGGTGGTGGCAGACGATGCTTACATCCGCAACTCGATCCTGAACCCGAGTGCTCAGATCGTCGAGGGCTATCAGCCGATCATGCCGACTTTCAAGGGCCAGGTCACCGAGGAACAGTTGGTCGCGCTGGTCGCTTATATCAAATCATTGAGTGGTGTAACCGGCGGGACGACCCCGGGAGCTTCGACGGGAGCTCCGTCGACCAACGCTGCCCCGTCCGCTCCGGCGAACTCAACGGTGGCGCCCGGAGCCGACCGCGGTGACACGAATTCACAGGGAAGCAACCCGAATGCTCCGAATCAGCGTCCTGAGACGCCGAGCGGAAGCAACCGACAACGGTAAAGAGTTATGCAAAACGTTGATGCAATGGGGACAGGGATCTCCGAGCAGCCCAAAGTCAATTACCTCACCAACGGCTTCACGTTGAAGTCCTGGCTGTTGACGAAGGACCATAAGCGCATTGCGATCATGTATTTGATCGTGATCTCGCTGTTCTTCCTCGCGGGCGGCCTCTACGCGGCCACGATCCGACTCGAATTGCTGACGCCGGAATCCGACCTCTTAGCGACGCAGACCTACAATAAGGTCTTCACGCAGCACGGGATATTGATGATCTTCTTCTTCCTTATCCCGTCGATCCCGGCGGTGCTAGGGAACTTCCTGCTGCCGCTGATGATCGGGGCTAAGGACCTGGCTCTACCGCGCATCAACCTGCTTAGCTGGTACATATACATGCTTGGCGGGATCGTCACTGTCTATGGGTTGCTGCAAGGAGGCGTTGATACCGGTTGGACCTTCTACGCGCCGTACAGTACGACGTTTTCAAACACGTACGTGATGGCGGTCGGTCTCGGGATCTTTATCAACGGGTTCTCGTCGATCCTTACGGGATTGAATTTCATCGTCACCATCCACACGATGCGGGCCCCGGGTATGACCTGGTTCCGCCTCCCGCTTTTCGTTTGGGCGCAGTATGCTACGAGCCTGGTGATGATCCTTGGAACCCCTGTGGTCGCGATCACCGTACTGCTGCTCGCGATCGAGCGTTTCGCTCAGGTCGGCATCTTCGACCCTGCCATCGGCGGCGACCCGATACTGTTCCAGCATATGTTCTGGTTCTATTCGCACCCGGCCGTGTACATCATGGTTCTTCCAGGAATGGGCGTGGTCAGCGAATTGATCTCGAACTTCTCGCGGAAAAAGATCTTCGGATACGAGTTCATCGCCTTCTCCTCGATCGCGATCGCGGTCTTCGGGTTCCTCGTTTGGGGGCACCACATGTTCGTCAGCGGTCAGTCCATCTACGCCGGACTTGTGTTCTCGTTCCTTACGATGGTGGTCGCGATCCCGTCGGCGATCAAGGTGTTTAACTGGAGCGCCACACTCTATAAGGGTTCCATTTCCTACGACACGCCGATGCTCTATGGGATCGGGTTCATCGGCCTGTTCCTCATCGGCGGACTCACCGGCCTGTTCCTCGGTTCCGTCGGGCTCAACGTGCACCTTACGGACACCTACTTCATCGTTGCCCACTTCCACTACGTGATGGTCGGCGGTCAGGTGATCGCGTATCTCGGCGGGATCCATTATTGGTGGCCGAAGATGACCGGAAGGATGTACTCGGAATTCTGGGGCAAGATATCGGCGATGCTCGTGTTCATCGGGTTCAACCTGACGTTCTTCCCGCAATTCATTCTCGGATATTTGGGTATGCCCCGGCGCTACGCCGCTTACCCGGCTGAACTGCAGGTTCTGAACATCTTCTCCACAGCCGGAGCCTCGGTGCTCGGTGTTGGGTTCCTTATGCCGGTGGTCTACCTGATCCACTCGCTGTTTTACGGTGAGAAGGTCGGAGACAACCCGTGGATGCTGCCGGGCCTCGAGTGGAGAACCAGTTCACCGCCGCCGACCGAGAACTTCGAGAAGATGCCGGTCGTCACCTGGGAAGCATACGAATTCGGAGACGAGAGCGGGCTGGATCTGGAAGGAGCGCGCAACGGGGCCCGCACACCGGTCACGACGGTCTGATTCTTGATCATTGATTATGGCGTCACACGCAGACACACAC
>JAEZJR010000319.1 GCA_023415725.1 Acidobacteriota bacterium | reverse complement strand
ACTCCGCCCAGCGCCGGTCGCTCGCGACGTATGTCAAAGCCGTGAGTGCAGCCATGGCGATGAAGGTCACGCTGGACGCAAGTCCGTCCATTCCGTCCGTCAAATTAACGGCGTTGGACGAGCCAAGCAAAATAAAGGCAATGAACAGAAGATAGATAACCGCGGGGATTACCGTCACGCTGGTTATTGCCGAATCCTTCCAGAAAGGAATACTAAGATTCCAAGTATAGTTGGTGGCGAAGTAAAGAACTCCCCATACCAACAGTGCGGTTATAAGTTGCCCCGCCAGCTTTTGCTTCCCGGTAAGTCCGAGGCTCCGTTTTTTGACGATCTTGATCCAGTCATCCGCGAAACCAACGGCGGCGAAAAGGGTCGTCGCCCCGAGCGCGAGCCAAAGGAATACGCTGTCTAGACGGGCCCACAGGATCGTCGAGATAAATACTGACCCGATTATCAAAATTCCGCCCATTGTGGGCGTGCCGCGCTTTGCCTGGTGTTCAGCAGAGAGTTCTTCGCGTATCTCCTGCCCGAACTTCATATCGGCGAGCTTTTTGATCACTCGCTTTCCGAAGATCAGAGTGATCAACAGCGAAGTGATAGCGGCCCAAGCCGTACGGAAAGTCACGTACTGAAAAACGTTAAGACCCTTGTAAAAGTAAGATTCGCTCGACGCGCCGTAATCCCGGTAAAGCAACTGATATAGGAAGTAATAGAGCATTCTGGTCTCTCAGATCCCGTCGCGAACCTCTTACCGCCGCACCGCCGAACTTTTCTCCAATTCGAATTTCTCCAGTAACTTCTCGAGCACCTTTTCGGTCCTCACTCCTCGCGACCCCTTGATCAGGATCACGTCACCTTCACGAACTTGCTCTGAGACAACCGCTCCCGCCGCCTCAGAATCCTCTGCAAAGATCGCATTATCAAATTTCGCCTCTTGAGCTCCTTCTACAAGCTGTTGAGCGAGCCCGCGAACCCCCACCAACAAGTCGATTCCCTTCCCCGAAATTCTTTTCCCGAGCTCGCGATGTATAGACTCGGCTTCTTCCCCAAGTTCTAGCATTTCACCCGCGACCACGATGCGTCTTTTTGCGCTGGCAGACCCGTCGACGAGTGTGTCGACCATGGACAACAGCGCCGCCGGATTTGAGTTGTACGAATCGTTAACCACCGTGAAGCCAGCCGCAAACCGTAGTATTTCACCCCGTTGGGGAGGAGTCGCAACGCTGCCGAGACTTTTCGCGATCTGCTCAGCCGACATCCCCATCCGATGTCCGACAGCGGCCGCGGCTAGAGCATTCACGACATTGTGCCTACCGTTCAATGGAAATCTGACGAGGGCTGAATCGGTGGGAGTTACTAACCTGAACGATGTCTCGCCAAAGTTAGAAAATTCTATCTCTTGCGCGACGACATCCCCCGGGTTTTCTATGCCGTAGGTGATCGTCTTGTCCGGGGCCTTTTCCCGCATCGCGAGGACACGTGGATCGTCGGTGTTGAGAACGGCGGTTCCACCGCTCTTCAGTCCCACTATGATCTCCGCTTTAGCCGCAGCAACGTTTTCAATGGTGCCGAGGTGCTCAACATGAACCGGCAGGACGTTGAGAACCACCGAAATGTCCGGAGGCGTTATCTTGCACAGCCGCTCGATCTCATGCATCGGGGTCGACATTCCCATCTCCAACACGGCGAGGTCGTAAGTCGGGTCTTTAGCGAGATTCAACACCGTCAATGGGTGTCCCAGACCGTTATTGTAATTCTTTATGTTGCGAAGGACCTTTCGCCCCGAACCCTCGAGAACGTGGGCGGTCAATTCTTTGGCTGTGGTCTTTCCTGCACTCCCAGTTATGGCGACGACCGGCTTGCCCCATTCCAGATTGATATTGTAAGCCAAGTTTTGGAGCGCTTTAATGACGTCTTCCGCAAAGATCAACTTATCCTTGAGCGGTTCGAGTTCGTCAGCGTGTTCCGCAAATCTGTCGCGCCGAACGACTGCCGCAACGGCTCCTTTTTCGATCGACGGCTTCACATAGACTGTGGCGTCGTCGAACTCCCCGTTGAAACCGTTTTCCCTATATTCAGGTTGTGAAAGCGCAAAAAAGACATCGCCCGCCTCGATTTCACGTGAGTCGATAACAAAATTCGCGACCTCACGTTCTTTTAAGGCGGGATCGATTCCGGGCGCTACTGCGCCCATAAATTGAATCGCTTTTTCGAGTTTCAAGTCTTGCGTTTCACCTCCAACGTCCTTTCCGGTTTAGCTGTCCGCGGGCGATCAGATTCAGGCTTGTAATCGGGACGGTTCGCCGAAACAGCCTTTTTCTTATTCTCACCTGTGTGACCCTTGACCGCGTTCTCCTCCGCTGCCTCAGTTACCGGGCCGGGTTGAACATCGTCAGCAGAAGGCTCCGGAATATCCGCCGTGTCCGCAACCAGTTCTTCCCCATTCAAATCCGGCCGGATGTTCAGTTCGGGGAGGATCGCTTCCGCAATTTTACTAAATACCGGCGCGGCGACCTGCCCGCCGTCGCGCCCGCCGACCTTTGGCTCGTCGATTATCACCGCAATGGTGACCCGAGGGTTATCCGCGGGAGCGAAACCTATAAAGGACGACATATACTTTGCCGAATTTACGCGCTTTAGCTTCTCGTCGTACTTCCACGCGGTGCCGGTCTTACCGGCAATGGAGTAGCCCTCCACTTTCGCTCGTTTTCCCGTTCCGGAAACGACAACTTCGCGGAGCATTTTACGCAATTCGCGCGCAGTTTCCGCCGACACGACCCGCTCGCCTTCGGGCTGAGCCGCGGGAACGACCTTGTCGTCAACCTGCCTGATTTCCTTGATTATTCGCGGCTTAACCCTGACTCCATCGTTTGCTATCGTCGCAAAAGCAGATGTCATTTGCAAAGCCGTCACCCCAATTTCGTAGCCGATCGACATGGACGCCAAAGAGTCGCCGTTCCATCGCGCCGGATCGCGTACAATGCCCTTGGTTTCTGCCGGAAGTTCGATGCCCGTCAGCTTCCCGAAGCCGAAATTCTGCAATGATGAAAAGAAGCCTTCCTTGCCTACACGCAGCCCCGTTTTGATCGCACAAACGTTACTTGAATGGGCCATCGCCTTAGAATAGGTAACGGAGCCCACAGAGTGAGAGTCACGGAAAACGTGACCCGCAACGTCGATAGTTCCGTTGCCGCTGTCGATCATTCCATCGGCGGAGATTAGTTTACGATCTAGGGCGGATCCGTAAGTGATCAGTTTGAATACGGAACCAGGCGAATAAACGCTCTGTACGGTCCGATTCATCAGATTATCTGGCGAAATAGTTTGGAGTTTATTCGGATCGAAAGTAGGGACGTTCGCCATTGCGAGAATCTCCCCTGTCTTATGATCCATAACGATCGCCATACCGGAACGGGCAGCGGCACCGCGGACGGCTTCTTCCAGAGGAGCCTGGGTTTTGTACTGAATAGACTTGCTAATGGTAAGCGAGATGTCGTGAGGCGGCTCCTTTTCAGAAACGTGCTCGTCGTAAACCCGACCAAGGCGATCGCGCTCCTGCACGCGACGTATCACAGCGCCGTAGAGAACCTCGTTTTGAGACTGCTCGATCCCAGCTTGTCCCACACCGTCCGTATTGCTAAACCCGATCACATGTGCGGCGAGCGATTCGTTCGGATAGGTCCTTGATTGTTCTTCCCGCCAGTGAAGGCCTTGATACTTTGGAAGATCAGCTTTTTTAAGACTAGCGGTATCGAGGGACTTATTGATCCGGTCCGCCGCCTCATCGTCGACTCCACGAACAAGGGGCACGAAACGTCGTCCAGTTTCCTTTCCGTCCGACAAGAGCTTGTGAAGTTGTTTGTAGTTGGATCCCGCCGCCCGGGCTACGGCCTTGGCCGCGGCCGCGACATCCTCAACCTTTGTCGCGTCGGCGTAAAGTGTATTGACGGGGACGCTAATGGCGAGAACTGCTCCATCACGGTCGTAGATCGTTCCTCGCGGAAGCTTGTTCTTCTTGACATTCAAACGCAGTCCCTCGGCCCTTTCACGCAGCCAGGAATGCTGCTCCACCTGAAGATATACGAGCCTGGCCCCCACGCCGCCGAACCATAGGACAAGCACCGCAATGATGAACATGAACCTATTGAACGCCTGTTGGCGCGAGTTCCCCGGTTTAGGTTTTCTGGTCGCTCTCTTCACGAGGTTTACCTTATTTATTTAACCTTTGACGACGCGATAAGTGTTGCTGAGACGGCTTTTGCCTTTAACGACCGTTTTGAATCCGGTGCGTAGAATGCCTTAAGCGGCTTTTCAGGCCTTACCGAAGGAGAACTCATGCTGGTTTTCTGGACCAACGCGGCCGTCTGCGGCTGCTTTGCAGAAACGGCAATCGGTGCGAATACTTCGTCAGCATCACGAAGCCCACGTCGTGCGGCTATCCGTTTTACTTCCGAAGGCGAACGTACGATCTCCCTCGCGAGCACAAGGCGGCGGTTCTCTCCCTCCATATCTTCAAGCTGAAGACGCAGTTTTGAGTTCTTGATGCTCAAGTCCATCGCCATGAAATGTTGCCGGGCGGCGAAGAAGAAACCGATCGCAAGGAAGGAAATACAAGCTATCGTTACTAGAATGTAAACCCATAACGGGGTCGAATCCTGGGCGGGCAGTAGGCGACTCATCTTTTTCATAGTAGGCTCCTTTCGGTCTTCAGTTTTGGGGGTTGGTGGCTGTTAGTTTTCTTATAGCCCTCAGTTTTGCGCTTCGGGCACGGGGGTTTTGTCTAGTTTCGAGTTCGGTCGGAACGACCGGCTTCTTTGTCAATATTTCAACAAGCTTCTTAGCACCGCACTGGCAAACCGGCATCCTCGGGGGGCATTGGCAGCGTCCGGAAAAACGTGTGAAAGCGTGCTTCACGATCCGGTCCTCGAGGGAATGAAATGTGATCACTGCGAGTCGTCCACCGGGGGCGAGCAGTTCGATAGAATCTTCAATGAACTTCTCCAGCACATCGAGTTCACCATTGACCGCGATTCGAAGAGCCTGGAACGTGCGGGTCGCCGGATGGATCTTGTCGCTCGGACCGCGTGGAACTGCTCGCTCGACAACTTCAGTAAGCTCTTTAGTCGTCTTCACTGGATTCCCTACTTCGCGACGCTGGACAATTCGCCGAGCGATCTTCCGCGAATGCCGCTCTTCGCCAAATTGGTAGATAACATTCGCGATCTCTTCTTCACTCAGCGTCTCGAGCAACTCCGCGGCGGTAGGCGATCCGCTTTCTGCGTCCATCCTCATATCGAGGGGAGCATCGAAGCGGAAACTGAAGCCTCTCGTTTCACTGTCGAATTGCAGCGACGACACGCCAAGATCAGCGATCACCGCGTTAACCTCACGAACTCCGAGTCCAGAAATAGCGTCCCCGATATCAACGAAATTCGTTTGAATAACCGTAACGCGATCTCCATACGGCTTAAGTGTTTCCTTCGCGATCTTTATCGCATCGGCGTCCTGGTCGAGACCGACCAACCTAAGTTCAGGTTGTCGCTCGAGGAGGGCCTTGGAATGCCCGCCGAGCCCCAGAGTTGCGTCCACGACGACGTCATCCGGCTGCGGCTCAACCATCTCGACGATCTCGCTAAGCAGTACCGAAATATGTGAAGGGTCAGCGTCGCTCGAGCTCATATTCAAAGATCGGATCCGTCAAAAAAGCGCACCTGTATCCGTCCGGCTATTGCCTCGAATTGCCCCAGTTCGAATTTAACTTCAATTATTTTGCGCGTAACGACACCCTGCGCTCCCGTCTTTGGAAGTCGTTAAAAACGCTAAATTGGATATTGATTTTAGGTGAGATCTTCAGCAGTGCGCGCTTAACCGATTAAACACCCACTTTATGAAAATCTTTGTCAAATTGCTCGTCACCCGCAACGTGCTAAGCAATTGTAAGGATATTAACGCCGCACTCGCGCAGGTGTCAAGGTAATTTTGAATTCTTTTTTTAATCGACTGCTTAAGTCCCTTTAGCAATTGAACTTTAGCGAATTTGGTTGAATCCCACTCGCGTTTCGTTACAGCCGCTGCCAAAGTGTACGATTGGAATGCCTATGGAATCGACGTTTTTGCAGCTCATCCTTTTTGGCTTTGCGGCCGCCGCAGCCAATATATTTGGTGGGCTTCTGCTGTTTCCTTCCAGATTCCGTACCGAATACAGATGGCTCCTGAGGTACATGCTGGCGTTAGGTGCTGGTTTCATGCTTGCGGTCACGTTTCTTGAGATCTTGCCGAGGACCGTGACGCTTTGGCAGGTGACATGGCCGGGAGACGAGGGGCTTCATCTCCCGATGCTGCTTTTTCTTGGAGGTTACGTCCTTACCCAGTTGTTCGAGCATACGATCGCACCGCACTTCCACACAGGTCAAGAGGCACACAAGGACGCGGTAATAATGCCGAGGTCCGCTTACGCCGGTATCGGCGGGCTGATGATCCATTCGTTCCTCGACGGGATCGCGATCGCTGCTGCCACACAGCTAGATCCGAAAGCCGGCTTCCTGGTATTTATTGCGGTATTCCTTCACAAGTTCCCCGAAGGCCTCACAATTGCTTCGATGGTGCTCGCCGCGGGTCAGGGCCTTCGTCAAGTGTCGATCGCGACATCATTGGTGGGAGCTGCCACCCTTATCGGCGTAATCTTGTTCTACTTCCTTGGGGCGGGTTCCGGGGTATCTGCCGCTTACGTTTTGCCGGTGGCGAGCGGGATCACTCTTTATGTCGCGGCGAGTGACTTGATCCCGGAAGTGAACCATCACGGCGGACGCACGCCGGTGGTGTCGCTTTGCGTTTTGGCCGGCGTGATAATCTTTTTTGCCCTTCAATCAGCCGTTCCTGAAGCAGCACATTGATCGAAAATTTGGGGAACTTTATTCCCTCTGCCGGCGTATCTTTATCTGGAGGTAGAGAAAGATGCGTGAACCACTCGTAGCTGGCTTGTTGAGTTTCCTGATCCCCGGATTAGGCCAGATATATAACGGACGAATCATTATCGGAATAATTTGGCTTTTGGTCACTGGAGTTTCCTGGATCGGCACCGCAGGGACGCTCGGGTGGGTTGTACATCTCATATCTGCCTGGTGTGCTTATAGTTACGCAAAGGATAACCCTGTGCGTAGCTAAGGTTCTTCATACGATCCTCCATTCGCCCGGGGTACGGTTACTCCGGGCTTTTTTGTTGGCACAGAATCTAGTAATATCTTGTTTAATCTAAAGAGGTTAGAACTGCGGCGTTTGGAACTCCCCGCTTCTCTAACCTCTTATCTGTTATGGCCAAAGAAGGATTGCCATTTGTTATCGTCCCCGCACTGCTTGCTTTGCTGCTTGGTTATTTCGGCGTCTGGTGGGCCGCAGCGATCTTCGCGGCCGTCGCGGCGTTCATGGCGTACTTTTTTCGCGACCCGTTCCGCGTAACACCCGACGGTGACGGCCTGATACTCGCGGCAGCTGATGGCAGGGTGACCCGCATCGACGATGATGAGAACGGAAAACTCGTCAGCGTCTTCATGTCGCCGTTCGACGTGCACATTAACCGGTCCCCTATCAGCGGCGTCATCACCAAGGTTCAGTACTCACACGGCAAAAAAGCCCCGGCCACCAGCAACTCCGCGAGCCTAACGAACGAAAGGAACTCGATCACCATTGACGGCGGAGGTGTAACGGTCCGATGCACGCAGATCGCGGGAATAATGGCACGCCGAATCGTTTGCTGGTCAAAAGAAGGGGATTCCCTTGAGCGGGGTCAAAAATTCGGATTGATAAAATTCAGTTCCCGGACCGACGTCCTGATGCCTTCCACCGTAGAACTTAACGTAAAGATCGGCGACCACGTGAAAGCGGGAGAAACGGTCATAGCGAGGCTGGTTTAATGGAGCAAGAGGAACCCAAACACGTCCACCGCGGACTAAAGAAGGGACTATACGTGATCCCGACCGCGTTTACCGCGGCCAATATCGGGATGGGCTTCCTTGCGGTTCTTTACTCGATCCGTGCTTTTCAGTTGGTCGAGCGTGATCCGGCAGCGGCTTCGGGATATTTCAATTACGCGGCCATTGCGATTGGCCTCGCGATCCTGTTCGATACGCTGGACGGACGCGTAGCCCGGATGACCAAGACCGCCACCGAGCTCGGGGTCCAATTCGATTCCCTCGCGGACGTGCTCACATTCGGGATAGCCCCGATCGCATTGATGTACAGCTGGGGTATTGCGTCCGCCCTTCCTGAAGGAAGCCAGGCACACGGTTTGGGCGTATTTCTGCTCTTTATGTATCTGATGTGCGGTGCGTTCAGGCTCGCACGTTTCAACATACAGGCGACACGGCCACGTGTGTTGATGGAGGGGACTCCGAAATTAGATAAAAAGAATTTCGTAGGGCTACCGATCCCGCCTGCCGCTGGTTTGCTCGCTTCGATCGTGCATTTCGCCCCGATGCCGTTGAGCTCGTATGGTGAAGGTTTCGCCAAATTTTACGTGTATTTGCTGATGGTTCTTATCGCGGTGCTTGGCGTATTGATGGTCAGCACGCTTAGGTACTCAAGCTTCAAGACGGCCAACTTCGGACGCCGTAACCTGTACCTCGTCCTCGTGATCGCCGCAGCAGGGATGCTGATGTGGTTATATTCGAACTATCTCTTGCTGATCCTCGCGACCGCTTACGTTTCCCATGGAATTATCTTTTTTATAATTCGCACCTTATTCCGCCGACCTCGTGCGGAGCATACTCCGGTTGAAGCGGGTAATTGAATCTTAGTTTCCGCAATATCTAAGGAATGACTTACGATTCCCTAAAGAATTCGGAGACCTTTTCCACAACGTATTCCTGCTGTTCGGGTTTCAATTCCGGGTAGATCGGCAGTGCCAGGGTCTCGCGTGCGGCCCGTTCGGATTCCGGAAGGTCGCCCTCTTTGTAGCCCAGGAACTCAAAGCACTCCTGCATGTGGAGCGGGATCGGATAGTAAATGTCGGTCCCGATACCGTTTTCCGTGAGGAATGAACGCAGCTCGTCGCGTCGGCCGGGCACACGCACTACGTATTGGTTGTAGATGTGCCGGACGTTCGGACGTTCGAACGGCAGGACGACCTGTTCGGTCAGGCCGGCGTCTGTGAAGAGCTGGTGATACCGGTCGGCGTTTGCCTTTCGCTGGTCTGACCACGAGTCAAGATGGGGCAGCTTCACGCGGAGGACTGCTCCCTGGAACCCGTCGAGGCGTGAGTTAAGGCCGACCCATTGATGGTGATAGCGTTCCGTCGAACCGTGG
>JAEZJR010000318.1 GCA_023415725.1 Acidobacteriota bacterium | reverse complement strand
TCAACAACCTTCCGAGTGCCCTTTATTGAGCAAGCGATGTGCCAAAGTGTGAAAGCTTCGAAATTCCCAGAAACTGTTGATTCTAGGTAGAGAGGTGTTTAAACACGGTTCAAAACCGTACGTTCGGTTTCCGTACGACACCCAAAATCGGACACGAATATCGTTCGAAATCGATTCATTAGTGGGAGACGGTTTCACTGTGTTGTAATAATGCAAATGTCGTTCATCTCCGAAGCGAAATTCGCTGAAATATGCGAAGGCATATGTGCCGACCGCCATACCATCATCAAGCACAACCCGCTCGGCACCGATGAGGAGATACTTCTGTGGATGCTGCTAAGTTGTTTGATCAGTTTTTTGAGCCTTGAGGAGAACGAGACTCCTTGCTTCACCGGCCGACCGGATGCGGAGACTTATAGGAAAGCGATCAGGTTCGTTTTAGAGGGGCGAATGGAGGCGGCGTTCGATGTGGAAGGTTATCTAGCTTCAATGACAGCGTAGCGGGGGCAAGTCGCCCTTCCTGACTGTCATTGGGAAAGTTGGTTTGTGAAATGAAAGTTGAGCTTTTTGTACAGACGGCGTTTCAGCAGAACACAAGGGTCGTATCGTGCGAGCGGACGCGGAAGGCGATATGCATCGATCCGGGCGAAGCCTCGCCGGAGGTCGCGGAATATATACGCCAATACGGATATGAACTCCAGGCGATCGTTTTGACGCACGGCCACCTCGATCACGTCGGCGGGACGGCGTATTTGCATCGGGAATTCCCGGACGCTCATATACTGCTGCACGAATACGAGGAACCGCTTTATCTTTCCCTACCGCGTCAGCCATTGATGATGGGAATTCAGCCGCACCAACTCTCCGCTCTTGGAATGGACTATGAGGACCCGCCAAAACCGACGCGGTATCTGGACCATGGGGAAACCCTGGAAGTGGGTGATCTGCGGTTCAATATACGGCACTGCCCCGGACACACGCTCGGGCACATCGTGCTGGCGGAGGAAAGCGAGAAGGTGGTCTTCACCGGCGACTGCCTGTTCAGCGGCACGATCGGGCGTACCGACCTTCCCGGCGGTGATTACGATCAGCTGATCGGATCGATCGAGGAGAACATAATGTCCCTCGAAGACGATTTCGTGATAAAGTGCGGGCACGGACCGGATACGACCGTCGGCCGGGAACGCGGCGGGAACCCGTTCCTGACGGGACTATACCAACTTTCGCGCTAAGGAATTGGGCCGAGTCTCGAGCCCTTAGCCACATACGCCTATCCATATATGGAGACATTGAAAATGAGGAAATCGATTTCCGCCTTCTTTTTACTCAGTCTTCTGTCGACCGTTGCCGTCGGTCATGGGGACGACAGCCACTTCCCGAACAAACAGGACGTAAAGGTCACGACCTCGAAGATCAACGGGAACGTCTTTATGCTGCAGGGCCGCGGCGGCAACATCGGGGCCCTCGTCGGGCAGGAAGGGATCTTGATCGTCGATGACGATTACAAAGCGGTCAGCGATAAACTCGCCGCTGCACTGAAGGAACTCGGGTCCGACTCGCCGAAGTTCATCCTCAATACGCACTGGCACGGCGACCACACCGAAGGGAACGACTTCTTCGGCAAGCGATCCATCATCGTCGCCCACGCCAATGTCCGTAAGCGGTTACTGGACCCGCCGGTCATCTTCGGCCAGCGCACGCCGCCGTACCCGTCACACGCCCTGCCGATGATCACCTACACGCAGGAGATGTCGCTCTGGTTCAATGGTGAGGAGGTACGGGCGATGCATTACCCGAGCGGGCACACGGACGGCGACACCGTGGTTTTCTTTATGGGGTCGAAGGTGGCCCACCTCGGGGACGATTTCTTCGTCGCTCGCTTCCCGTTCGTCGATCTCGACAGCGGCGGCAGCGTGCAGGGGATGATCAATAACGTCGGTTCGCTGATCAACACGATCCCCGCGGATTTCAAGATAATCCCCGGCCACGGCCCCGCCGCGACGCTCGACGACCTGAAGGCGTTTCATTCATTGCTCACTGAATCCGTCAAGATCATCCAGGACGCGATGAAGGCGGGCAGATCGCTCGACGACATAAAGAAAACCGGCCTCCCCGAAAAATTCAAGGAAGCCGGTTCCGGATTCATAAAAACCGACCAGTGGATCGAGACCGTCCATCGGAGTTATTCGATGAAATAACCGCAGCTTGGAGTTCCAGCTTTAGCTGGCGTTGTGCGGCCCAGACACAACTCTCGGCAACACGGGCCACCTAAAGGTGGAACTCCGAACGTTTTTAGGCCACCGTCACTTCTTTCGAAAGATAAACATCCTGGATCGCGTTGAGCAACTCGACGCCCTCATTCATCGGGCGTTGGAACGCCTTGCGGCCGGAGATGAGGCCGGAGCCGCCGCCGCGTTTGTTGACGACCGCTGTGCGCACGGCATCGGCCATGTCGCCGGAGCCCTTCGATTCACCGCCCGAGTTGATCAACCCGCAGCGACCCATGTAGCAGTTCGCCACCTGGTAACGGACGAGGTCGATCGGGTTATCGCTCGTCAGTTCGCTGTAGATCTTCGGGTTCGTCTTGCCGTAGCTGCTCTCGGTGTTCAGGATGTTGTAACCGCCGTTACGCTCGGGCAGTTTCTGCTTGATGATGTCCGCCTGGATGGTGACGCCGAGGTGATTGGCCTGGCCGGTGAGGTCGGCAGCGGTGTGCATATCGCCCTCCGCGGTTTTGAATTTCGGATTGCGGAGGTAGCACCAGAGTATGGTCGCCATACCGAGTTCGTGGGCATAGGCGAACGCTTCAGAGACCTCCGTGAGCTGGCGTGTAGCGTTGTCCGAGCCGAAATAGATGGTCGCACCGACCGCAACGGCGCCCATGTTGCGGGCCTGCTCGATCGTGCCGAACATCACCTGGTCGAACGCGTTCGGATAGGTGAGCAGCTCGTTGTGATTGATCTTGACGATGAACGGGATCTTGTGGGCGTATTTGCGGGCGACGGCCCCGAGAACGCCGAAGGTGGACGCGACCGCGTTGCACCCGCCTTCCATCGCGAGCTTCACGATGTTCTGCGGGTCGAAGTACTGCGGGTTCGGCGCAAACGAAGCACCGGCCGAGTGCTCGATGCCCTGGTCGACCGGCAGGATCGAAAGGTAACCGGTCCCGGCCAGGCGGCCGTTTCCGTATAGCGTCTGCAACGAACGGAGGACCGCCGGGTTGCGGTCCGAGTCCATCCACACGCGGTCGACGAAATCGCCGCCTGGAAGGTACAACTGGTCCTTCGAGATCGTCTTCGATTCGTGCCCCAGCAGCGTTTCCGCATCATCTCCCAAAAGCTCTAGTATCTTGCTGAAATCCATCAGTCTTCTCCGTTTATATAGATAGCTGTTATGTGAATTGAAAAGGGTGATTATAACACCTCGGTCGTTAAGGGGCGAACGACCGCTTCGTAAGCGGACGATCCGGAACAATTCAATAAATATTCTATTGATTTAGAACTTTGAATCGGTTATAGTCCCGACGGTTCACTCTGGTCAGCCCGTTTTTTACATTTTTGCGGCCCCCACCCGCTTAACCGTGTTTATTTTCCCGCCCTCCCGCGGCCCAAAGACTTTAACGCTTATGAATTCGTATTCCCCCGCAAAGCCGCTGTACGCGCTTTTGCTTGTGTGCGCTTTTTTCACTGCAGTTTCTCTCGGCCAGGATAAGACCTGGCGCCCTGTCTCGCAGCAGGAACTCGATCTGAAGGCAGCCGTGGCCGAACCGGAAGCCGACGCCGAGGCTATCTTCTGGGACGTCTGGATCGATGACAGCGACAGCGACGGTTTCTCGATGCGGCATTACGTGCGGGTGAAGGTATTCACCGAACGCGGCCGGGAGAAGTACAGCAAGTTCGACATCCCGTATATTCGCGGCCTGAAGATCAAGGACCTCGCTGCGCGCGTTGTGCGTGCGGACGGCACCTCGGTAGAGATCGCCGAGAAGGACGTTTTCGACCGCGAGATCGTCAAGGCCGGCGGCGTGAAGGTGAAAGCGAAGTCGTTCGCTGTACCGAACATCGAGCCGGGCGTGATCGTGGAATACCGCTATAAAGAATCCTACAGCGACGGCGGGGCGTCCGGGATGCGGCTCGCATTCCAGCGGGACATCCCGATCCAAAGCCTTTCGTATTTTTACAAGCCCTACAACTCGAGGGAGCCGAGGTTCCAGCCTTACAACCTGCAGGGCGTTAAGTTCGAGAAAGACAAGAAGGGCTTCTGGCTGGCAAACCGGACGAACGTTCCGGCGTTCAAGGAAGAACCGAGAATGCCGCCGGAGGACAACGTCCGCCCGTGGATGATGCTGACCTCGACGGGGATCGCTTTCACCGAGGCATCTGCTTTCAGTTTGAGCTTCGTGATCAAGGACCCGAGCAACATGAATATGTACTGGGGCGGCGTCGCAGCGGAGCACCGGCCGATCCTGGAATTTATGAAGAAGGGCGAAGGCGAGATCCGTAAGGTGGCGGAACAGGTCGTCGCGGGTGCCGCGACCCAGGAAGAGAAGCTCAAGCGCATTTACGAATACTGCCAGCGTGAGATCCGTAACACCTCGTTCGAACCCTCACTTACGGATGAAGAGCGGAAGAAACTCCCGCAGATCAAGAGCGTCGCGGACGCGCTGAAGAAAAAGGTCGGCAGTTCGATGTATGTGGACCTGCTTTTCGGCGCGATGGCTTCGTCGCTCGGGATGGAGGTGAGGTTGGCTCTCGCGGGCGACCGGAGCAAGATGTTCTTCAACCCGAACATGACGAACGAGAAATTCGTCCATCCGGCGGCGATTGGCGTAAAGATCGGAGACGACTTCCACCTTTACAACCCGGGGGTGAAGTTCCTTCCATTCGGGATGCTCGCCTGGTACGAGGAGGACACCTACGCGCTGCTGGTCGGCGAGAAACTGAACATGTGGAAGGAAACGCCGCTGTCGAGCCACGATAAGACGAAAACGAAACGCACCGCCAAGCTCAAGCTGCTCGAAGACGGAACGCTCGAGGGCGACGTCAGGGAGGAGATGACCGGACACCACGCTCTCAGCTACCGACTGGAGAACCACGACGAGACCGCAGCCAAGCGGGAAGAGGCCCTGCGCGACGATCTGAAGCGCCGGCTCAGCACGGCCGAAGTTTCGAACGTGACGGTGGAGAACGTCGACGACCACTCGAAACCGGTGATCCAAAGCTATCGCGTACGTATCCCCAGCTACGCGCAGAAGACCGGCAAGCGGCTCTTCCTGCAGCCCGGCTTCTTCGAGTACGGCAACAACGCGGTATTTTCCAGCTCGACCCGCAAGTACGACATCTATTTCCGCTACCCCTGGTCGGAATCGGACAAGATCGAGATCGAACTGCCGAAAGGATTCGAACTGGACAATGCGGATGCGCCGGAACCTTTGTCGGACACATCGAAGATCAGCTCTCTCGACGTTAAGATCGGTTACGACGACAAGACCCACAGGCTCGTCTATGGGCGCGAATTCTACTTCGGGGGAAACGGGAAGATCCTGTTCCCAGCTAAGTCTTATGAGCCGCTGAAGAACCTCTGGGACGCATTCCATAAGATCGATGCCCACACGATAACGCTGAAGCAGAACTGATCGGAGGAGGTGTTCGGAATGACCAAGTGTATCTACGTTGTTTTGACGTTTCTCCTGGGAGCGGCGTTTTTCGTGCAGCCCGCCGTTGCGGGGGATGATGCCCCGCCCTGGCTCAAGCAGGCGGCGCAGGCTCGCCCCGCTGGTTTTGGGCCGGAGGTGCGAGCGGTCGTGCTGCACCGCGAGCAGTATGTGACCCTTGAGAGCAGCGGCAAGCTCGTAACCGTCGAGCGCCACGCTGTCAGGATATTGAACAAGGACGGCCGCCGTGAGGCGATCGCCCTCGCTTTCTATCTTTCAAAATTCAGCCAGGTGCGCGACATGGAGGCGTGGTTGATCGCCCCGAGCGGCACTATAACTTCGTACGGGAAGAAGGAGATCATCGATCGGATATCAGACCCGGACGACATATACGATGAGGGCCGGCTGAAGATCATAGACGCTTCCGGCAACGCCGATATCGGAGCGGTCTTCGGTTACACCACGACGACGGAAGACCGCCCGCTGTTCTACCAGGACCGGTGGAGCTTTCAGGACGATCTTCCCACAACGTTTGCGAAATTTACGCTGGCGCTCCCGAACGGATGGACCGCGAACAGCGTCACGTTCAACCGTGCGAACGTCGCCCCGCAAGTCTCCGGCAGCACTTACACGTGGGAGCTGCGCGATCTGCCGGCGATCCCGGACGAGCCGCTCAGCCCTTCATTCGTGAACCTCGCCCCGATGGTGGCGGTGAACTATTTCCCTCCAGCCGGAGAGCAGGGCGCGAGCCGCTCCTTTGCAAACTGGGAAGAAGTCGCCAAGTGGATGAGCGATCTTCACGACCCGCAGACGATAGTGGACGACGCCGTCGCCGCCAAGGCTCGCGAGTTGACCGCGAACGCCAAAACGGAACTCGAAAAGATCCGGGCGATCGGCACGTTCGTGCAGAACCTCCAGTACATCTCCATCGACATCGGCGTCGGGTACGGCAACGGGATGAAGCCGCGCCCGTCGAATACCGTTCTCAACCGCGGTTACGGCGACTGCAAGGACAAGGCGAATCTGATGCGTGCGATGCTGCGCGTTCTGAAGATCGATTCTTACCCGGTAGCGATCTACTCCGGCGATCCGAACTTCGTAAAAGCGGAGTGGGCGTCGCCCGGACAGTTCAACCACTGCATCATAGCCGTGAAGGTGTCGGCGGAGACGGCAGCACCGACCGTCATCGAGCACGCGAAGCTCGGGCGCCTGCTGATCTTCGACGCGACGGACCAATTCACCCCGGTCGGCGACCTGCCGGATTATCTGCAGGGGAGCAAGGCACTGATCGCGGGTGCGGACGGGGGTCTCGTAGAGATGCCGGTCACGCCTGCGGATTTCAACGCATGGAAGCGCGAGACCGAAGTCACGCTGGCCGAAAACGGAAGCGTGAAGGGCATCATGCGCGAACGCCTCACGGGTCAGGAGTCCCGCAATGCCCGCACGATGCACAGGTCGCTGAACTCTACGGATTTCAGCAAATCGATAGAACGCTGGCTCACGCGCGGGGCCACGGCCGCCAGGCTCGAAAAACTCTCCCCGGCGGACGATCATGCCAACGCGGCGTTCAACATGGACGTGGAGTTCTCGGCCCCGATGTACGGACAGCTGATGCAGAACCGATTGTTGGTCTTTAAGCCGGCCGTCGCAAGCCGGACGTCGTCCGTCTACCTGACGGAAAAGAGCCGCAAGACCCCGGTCATGCTAGAGGCCAATTCGTTCAGTGAGAGTGCGGTGTTCAATTTGCCGGCAGGATTCGTCGTCGACGAGATGCCCGATCCTGTTTCACTAAGTACGCCTTTCGGCAAATACACCACCACGGTCGAGGCGGGGGACGGGAAACTCCGGTTCACGCGCTCGCTCGTGATGAACCGCTCTGTCGTACCGGTGGAGCGTTACGGCGAGGTGCGGGAGTTCTTCTCGAAGATGCTCGATGCCGAGCAGGCCCCGGTCGTTCTCATCAGAAAATAGCTCGCTAAGAAACCGAAGAATGCCCGCCCGCGCATGATCGGGGGTGGGCGATTTTTTTTGAAATGAAACAAATTGTATATCCACGACTGAGTCCTGTAATTATTGTATACATTGGACTTATCTTTTGATTCTTTTCCTCGTTTTTTCTGCAAAAAGGCAACGTGTTTCACTCGTGCAACATCTAAATTTACGTAGAAAAGGAGTGAAATATGGAACAGGAAATTGAAGGCAAAGTCGTCGTCAAAACGAAGAAAGAGACGATCATTTCACTCTTCAAAGCAGGAGTGAAGGAGATAGAAGTGATCGCCCGGATCGCCAACGCACGGCCGAGCTACGTCGGCTCGGTGCTGCAGGCCGAGGGGCTGATCGATAATTATTTTGACCTTTACACGTCGACGAATCTGCCGATGAATGTGTATTCGAAGCATTTTCAAGGTCGTCTGGGGTTCAAGGACGTCGAGTCCGCGAAGCGGAGCATCGGTGTGCTGGAGGCGGCCTACCGGCACTTCGAAACGCGGCAGGACCGCGCGGGCCAGCACCACACGCTCGAGATGGGATTGACCATGCTCGATCGTGCCCGCTGGACCGGGAAGCTGGAGGAGGCTGAAATTTACCGTCAGTGGATGATGCGGAAGCTCAGCACTCCGCTGGTGGACACGGCCAAGCCGTCCGCTCTAACGCCGTCGGAAGAAGCCGTCGAGACGGAAGAGGCCACCCAGCCGCAGCTCAAGCTGGCCGCCTAAGATTGTAACTCTATTGACACAGTGTCCCATTTATGGGACACTTTTTGTTGCGAATCTAACTGATATTTTGATTTATCTGCCGGGAAATGCTGGAGAAGTTTTCCCGGAATTTTTGTCGAGTTTTTCGGCTGGATCGGAAGTATTAAGGAGTTATCGATGGCATTGGAATTGATCAAGGACAGCCCGCTCCGCGCAGATGGGATCGAGATCGGGGCGGCGACCGCCGAGGACAGGAACATAGAGCCGGGCCTGCGGCCGCAGAGCTTTACCGAATATATCGGGCAGACGAAGATCGTCAATAATTTGCGAATCTTTTTAAAGGCCGCCCTGCGTCGTGCTGAGGCGATGGATCACGTGCTGCTGCTCGGCCCTCCGGGGTTGGGTAAGACCAGCCTCGCCGGGATCATCGCACGTGAGCTCGGCGCGAGCATTAAGACGGTGCATGCGCCGGCGATCGAGAAGTCCGGCGACCTCGCGGCTATCCTGACGAATCTGGAAGAGGGCGATGTGCTCTTCATCGACGAGATCCATCGTCTTCGCCCGGCGGTGGAAGAGGTGCTTTACCCGGCGATGGAGGATTTCAACCTTGAGATCATCATCGGGCAAGGGACGGCGGCTCGGGCGGTAAGGATCGACCTGCCGAAGTTCACGATGATCGGTGCGACGACGCGTGCCGGAATGATCTCGGCCCCACTTCGCGGGCGGTTCGGCATCGTCAGCAATCTCGATTACTACAATCCCGCGGACCTGCAGGTGATCGTGAACCGCTCGGCCGAGATACTCGGGGTGGAGATCGATCATGAGGGTTCGCTCGAGGTGGCCCGACGCTCGCGCGGTACCCCGCGCATCGCGAACCGCCTGCTACGCCGCGTGCGTGATTACACGGAGATAGTGAGCGACGGACGCATCACTGTGGACACCGCTTGTGAAGCTCTGGATACGATGGAAGTAGATCGTTTCGGACTGGAAGAGGTGGATCGCCGCCTGCTCATTACGATCATCGAAAAATTCGGAGGGGGCCCGGTGGGCCTCGGCACCATCGCGGCGTCGATTAGCGAGGACCGCGAATCCGTGGAGGAGATGATCGAGCCGTACCTGCTTCAGATCGGCCTGCTCAACCGTACGCAACGCGGTCGAGTCGCAACCGCCGCGGCCTACCGGCATTTCGGCTTCAAACCGCCGATGATGCTGGAGTTGTTGTCGAAGGCGAGCTAAACACAAAAGTTCGGAGTTCCAGCTTCAGCTGGCTCGTGTTGCCGAGAAACGTCTCGTCGCAACCGTTTGCCACCTAAAGGTGGAACTCCGAACTTTTTTCTGTCCTAGTCGACCAACTTTCCGTCGGCGTCGAGCACGTGGATGGTGGAGCCCCAAGTGGGGATCTCCTTCAGTCCGGGTTCGATAACCTTTCGGTCACCTACGATCACGATCGCCATTTTGTCCGGGTTGAGGTACTTCTTCGCTACGCGGTTCACGTCGTCGAGGGTGACGGCGTTTATCTTCGCGATGTAATCGTTGAAGTAAGTGTCCGGCAGCCCGTAAACGACGAGGTTCGAGAGCTGAGTGGAGATCGCGGCGTTCGTTTCGAACCCGGCGGGGTAGCGGCGGATGATGCTCTGCTTGTTGTATTCGAGCTCTCGCTGCGTCACCGGGATCGCACCCTGGATGCCCTTAAGTTCCTTCATGAACTCGATCACGGCCTCCTTCGTCACAGCGGTCTGGATGTCACCGCCCGCGCGGAACGGGCCGGCACCGCGGCGGTAAACGAAACCGCTGTTCGCACCGTAGGTGTAGCCCTTGTCCTCGCGGAGGTTCATCGAGATGCGCGACGTTATGCCGCCGCCGAGGATGGCGTTCATCACCTGGATAGCGTGGTAATCGGGGTTCATCCGGTCCACGCCGACCTGCCCGATCGAGACGACCGACTGGGCGGAGTTGGGGCGATCGACGATGTAGATGCCCGGCTGGAAGCTTGAGCTTGCCGCCGGCACCGAAGCGGTCGAAACCTCGCCGGACTTCCAGCCCGCGAATGCGGATTCAAGCTTGCTCTTCAACGCCGCTTTGTCGAAGCTGCCCACCACGATCAGCGTCCCGTTGTTCGGCACGTAGGTCTGTTCGTAGTATTTGACGATGTCGTCGCGGGTTATCGCTTTGAGGCTCGCTTCGTTCGTGTCGCGTCCGTACGGGTGATCGCCGTACAGCACCTTGTTGAAGGCGATGTTGGCGATCGCGTTGGGGTTCGCCCTTTGCTGCCGCAGTCCGATGAGCTGGCGGTTGCGGAGGCTTTCGAACTCCGTCGCCGGGAACGCCGGGTTCTGGATGACGTCGGCGTAGATGTCGAGCGCGGCGTCCAGGTTCTTCGTCAGTGTCGAGAGCGAGACGTTCGTCGAATCCCAGCCGGAGCCGGCACCGATGTTTGCGCCAATCCCCTGGAGTTGGTTGACGATCTCTTCGGCAGATCGTTTCTTCGTACCGTCGTCTAGCAGCGATGCGGTCAACCCCGCAACGCCCGTGCGATCGGCGGGCTCATTAACCTGCCCGGTCCTTAGTACCAGATTCATCGAGACGATCGGAAGCTCGCGCTGCTCGACCATCCAGACCTCAAGCCCGTTGGAGAGTTTGGTCTTCTCGATCGGGGGGAGTGAGAATTTTGGATTCGGGCCCGGCTTCGGAAGCTTCGCCGCCTGGGCGTCGATCTTCGCCTGGTCTTTCTTTTCCGATTTGTTGGAGGTGGGTCGGTCGGCGTCGCGGGCCCCGCGAGCGGCTTGGGCGCTACGCGGCACGTAAGAAAGCACGAGCCTGTTCGGGGTAAGGTAGGTGTTCGCGACTCGCTGCACATCCGCCGGTGTCACGGCACGGTAACGATCGAGATCGGCCTGAAAGTAATCCGCCTTCCCGAGGTAGCCAGCGTATGAAGTGAGCTGGCCGGCTTTGCCGAGGACGGTCTGGAGGCCGTTGATCGTGCCCGATTCGATCGAGTTGAGGGCACGCGACATCTCCTCAGCAGTCGGCGGGGCCGCTTTGATCTTCGCCAGTTCGGCGTCCATCTCCTTCTCAATATCGTCGAGCGATTTACCCGGCCGGGCAGTCGCCTGGACCTGGAAGAGCCCGCCGATCTCGCTTGTGGAATTACCGCCGAAGATCGTCTGTACGAGTTCCTTGCTGTAAAGCAGGTTTCTCTGCAGCCGCGAGGTGCGACCTGAGGAGAGGATGAACCCGAGCATATCGAGCGCGGCCTCGTCCTTGTGGTATGCGGGGACGCTGTGCCAGACGAAGTAGCGACGTTGGAGCGGCACCGAATCTTCGACCGTCTCGCGGATCTCCTTGTCGAGCTTCGGCATCGGGGTGTGCGGGCGTGTTATCTCGCCACCCTTAGCGATCGGGCCGAAGTACTTCTCGATCCACCCGCGGGCCTGTTTTTCATCGAAATCGCCCGAGACGACGAGGAACGTGTTGTTCGGGACGTAATATTGCCGGAAGAACGATTTGACGTCCTCCATCGATGCCGCCTGCAGGTCCTCAAGCGAGCCGATCACGCTCCAGTTGTACGGGTGACCTTTCGGGTACATGATCGCCCCAATCTTTTCGAAAGCGGTGCCGTACGGCTGGTTGTCGACGCGCTGGCGGCGCTCGTTCTTCACGACATCGCGCTGGTTATCGAGCTTCTCCTGCGTCATCGCGGGGAGCAACCCGCCGAGGCGGTCAGCCTCCATGAAGAGGGCAAGCTCAAGAAAATTCGAGGGCACCGTCTCGTAGTACCAGGTGCGGTCCTCGTTCGTCGTGCCGTTAATGTTCCCGCCCGCTTCCTGCAGCGGCGTAAAGTAATCGTTATCGTAGTTCGCCGACCCCTGGAACATCATGTGCTCGAACAGGTGAGCGAATCCCGTGCGTCCGGGGACCTCGTTCTTCGACCCGACGTGGTACCACGTCCCGACCGTGACGATCGGTGTGGACTTGTCCTCGTGGAGGATCACGGTCAGGCCGTTTTTCAGTTTGTAAGTCTTGCTGTTTATCGGCGGAAGCTTGTCCCCTTTCTGGGCGAATACCGCCTGGGAAACAAAGGCCGCCAGGATGAGAAATCCGGCAAAGATCTGCTTCGATCGCATCTTGTTCACTCCTGATCAGATTGTGTTTGTGTAACGCGGAAAAAAGCGGCCGATACGGGAGGGGTGGACTCCCGCGGGCCGTTCAGCTTAATTCTAGCTATTTTAACGCAATCAAGTTTGGGAAGGTTTCACGGGAGCGAGGGCGGCGATCTTCTCGCGGCCGGACACGACCACACCGCCGGGTTTTTCCACCGTCACGGCGAACGCCTTCGGGCTCACGGTTTTCAATTTCGCCTCGATCGGGACGATGACCTCCCCGTTCTCCGCCACGTTGAACACGCCGCCGTCCTTCGGGTGAGCCTCGAGGTCCGCCTGTTCGAATATCCAGAGCTGGTAGGCCTCGCGGTTCGGGTCGTTCGGCGGCAGCCCGCGGAAGGTCATGTAGCCCATCTGCTTCTCGTCGCTCCAAACGACCTCGCCGGTCACGCCTTCGGATTCCTTGACGTTCCCTTTCGTCCACGAAGCACGCGTAATGTCGCTCGCCGATCGGATCAGTTCGTCGCGTTTCTCGGCCATCGTGGGTTCGGTCGGGGCGGGCGTAGGCCTTTGGAG
>JAEZJR010000316.1 GCA_023415725.1 Acidobacteriota bacterium | reverse complement strand
TCGCCGGGTTCGGGCGGGTGATGTCGCCGCCCTTCGCGAGCGGGCCGAAGTATTTCTCGATCCATCCACGGGCCTGCTTTTCGTCGAAATCGCCGGAAACGACGAGGATCGTCTTGTTCGGCACGTAATACTGCCGGAAGAACGATTTGACGTCCTCGAGCGAGGCCGCCTGAAGGTCTTCGAGCGAGCCGATCGTCGTCCAGTTGTACGGGTGGCCTTTCGGGTACATGATCGCGCCGATCTTCTCGAAAGCGGTGCCGTAGGGCTGGTTATCGACTCGCTGGCGGCGTTCGTTCTTCACGACGTCGCGCTGGTTGTCGAGCTTTTCCTGCGTCATCGCCGGTAGCAGCCCGCCGAGGCGGTCGGCTTCCATGAAGAGGGCGAGTTCGAGGAAGTTCGACGGGACCGTTTCGTAGTACCAGGTGCGATCCTGGTTGGTGGTGCCGTTGATGCTTCCGCCGGCTTCCTGCAGCGGCGTGAAGTAATCGTTGTCGTAGTTCGCCGAGCCCTGGAACATCATATGTTCGAACAGGTGAGCGAACCCGGTGCGCCCGGTGACCTCGTTCTTGGACCCGACGTGGTACCACGTTCCGACCGACACGATCGGCGTGGACTTGTCTTCGTGGAGGATAACGGTGAGTCCGTTCTTTAATTTATAGGTCTTGCTGTTTATCGCCGGCAGTTTGTCGCCCGTCTGTGCGAAGGCCGCTTGAGAGAAGGCCGCCGCCAGAATGAGAAATCCGGCAAAGATCTGCTTCATTCGCATCTTGTTCACTCCTGATCAAATTGTCTTTTATGTGACTCGGAAAAGAGGCCGCTGCGGGAGGATGAGACCCCGCCGTCGGCCGATAAGCTCATTTCTCGTTAGTTTAACGCAATCAGGTTTGCGAAGGTTTCACGGGGGCGAGTGCGGCGATCTTTTCTCTGGAGGATACGACCACGCCTCCAGGCTTTTCGACCGTCACCGCGAACGCTTTGGGGCTGAACGTACGTAATTTGGCCTCGATCGGGACTATTACTTCCCCGGTTTCGGTGACGTTGAATACGCCGCCGTCCTTCGGGTGAGCCTCCAGGTCGGCCTGTTCGAAGATCCAGAGCTGGTAAGCCTCCCGGTTGGGGTCGTTCGGCGGCAGCCCGCGGAAGGTCATATAACCGATCTGCTTCTCGTCGCTCCAAACCACCTCGCCGGTGATCCCTTCGGATTCCTTTACGTTCCCTTTCGTCCAAGACGCGCGGGTGATATCACTGGCCTCTCGGATCAGTTCGTCCCGCTTTTGAGCCATTGTCGGCTCGACCGGGGCTGGCGACGGCCTCTGCAGCTGTTGAAGCTGGGCCTCGAGGGTGCTAACGCGCTGCTGGTTGTAGAAGATAGTGAATATCAACGCCACGCTCGCGGCGGCCGCGACCGGCCAGCCGAACCAATCCAGGAATGACCGTTTCGGCTGGGCCCACTGGATATTGCGAACCGGGGAGTCTTCGGCCTTCTGTTCTTTGAGCGCGACAAAATGGCGGTCCGCCCCCTCGAGGATCTTCGCCTCGAGATGGGCGGGCATCGGTTCCAACTCCGTTTCCGCAAGCAGCACAGCCGCGGCTGCCAATTCCAGACTTATTGCTTCCATTTCGCCGTCGGCACCGGCGGTCAGAGCCGCAAGCTCCCGTTCCTCGGCTTCCGAAAGCCCCCGAACGGCCTTGTCGCACAGCAGGTCGAGGAGCCTTTCATCCATATTGTTGCTCATACGGACACCTCCTTTCTCCCTGCACTGCTCTCTCCCAAACCAAGTAACTCCCTAACTTGAATCAATCCACGCCGCGCATGAGTTTTGACCGTGCCGAGCGGCATCCCCGTTGCTTCCGATATTTCCTGATGCGAAAGTCCGTGCACGATCGAGAGCTGGAGCACCTGCCGCTGCTCGGGTCGAAGCTGATCCATCGCCTTTGCCGCATCGCGTGCCTCGAGGTTCGTCTGGACCGTCCGGTCGGTCCGTACGGACGGCTCGGCGAGTATGTCGTCGAGCGAGTCGGCCGAAATACGCCGTTGGACATGCCGGATCCGGTCGATCAGGCGACGGCGTGCGATCATCGCGATATATGTGGTCTCGGACGCCTGCGACGGGTCGTAGCGTTCGGCGTTCAGCCACACGTCGAGGAAGATCTCCTGCACGGCGTCCTCCGCGTCTTCGGAATTGCGGAGCATCCTCCGCGCGAGCGACCACACCAGCCCGCCGTAAGTTTTCAGGCATTCCTGAACGGCGTTCTGATCGCCCCCCGCGATCCTTTGTAAGATAGTCTGCACAGAATTGACCTGGCTAGTACTCAATAAAGTATCCGAATACGCAACGTATTTCCAGTGGGCGGGCCCGGTGTCGGATCCCGCGTTGCTGTACCTCATGCACGCCAGACCGGTTCCAGAACCGCTCATGTTTCAACCTCCGCATAACAATTAGATAAGGGGAGGACGTCGGATTCAAATGCAGATCACCGGGACATGAACTTTGATATTAGAAAGACGATAAAGAGGCTGATGCTCGTCGCAGCGGATATCAGGCAGAATTGGCAAAATGCACCGATGACAAAGCCCTGAAGGTAGATCAGGTAAACAGAAACCGCCGCCATGATGAACGATTGAATGCCGAACAGCAGCCACATCGAGCGGTTCCCGAAGACCGTGAGGATCGCGAGCGAGAAAGCGATGAAATAGGCCAACGCGCCGAACGCTGCGAGCGGGATACCCGCGATCTCGGCGTAGGAGCTGGTGAGCACCGTTTCGCAGCCCTCGACGATGCTGCAGGGAACGGGCTCAGCGGTGAAATGGTGAACGGTGAGGTAGACCGAATCGGCGAGGCCGAGCAACGCGAGCAAAGCGGCAACGACCGGCAGTTTAGGGGTGCCGGCCGCTGCTTCCAATTCTTGCGTCGCTTCGCTCATGCTTATCTGTCGGCGTTGGCGTTCCCCGCGGCTGCAGCGCCATTGCTTGCCGGAGCGGACGCTTTATTAACGTTCTCGATCTCCGTTTCGATCAGCTGACGCATCGCCGGCACATTAACATCGGAGAACGGGATCAACCTGCCGTTGAGGTAAACCGAAGGGGTCGAGCCGACGCCGACCCCGCGTGCACGCTGGATGTCGAGATCGACCCGTCCTTTCGCCGCCATGCCGGCCATATCGTCCTGCCACTTCTGCACATCGAGCCCGATCTTCTCCGCGTAACCTTTCCAAAGGTCGCGGTAGTTCGGGTTGTTAGCCCAAGCCTGCTGGTTCGACATCAGCTGGTCCATCAATGACCAGAATTTCGGCTGCCCCTGCATCCCTGCCGCCTCGACCGCCACCGCCGCGTCGTAGGACTTGTCGTGGATGGTGAGCGGGAAATGTCGGAACACGAACCGGACGTTGTTGTTCCCCGCGAAGGCCGCTTGAATATCCTTCAGCACCGGATGCGCGACGGCGCAGGACGGGCATTGGAAATCGGCGAATTCTTCGATCGTCACTTTCGCCGTCGGCGAGCCGATGGAGTTGATGCCGATCGCCGCGCCCGGAGGTGCGTTCGCGGCGATCGTGGTCCCGGGCCGTGCAGTGTTCGCGGTGTTCGAGCGTCCGTTGGAAGCGTTGGCACTCGTGTTCGCGTTAGGGGACTTGGACGTGCTGTATAGCCATGCGAATCCGCCGACCGCCAAACCGAGTACTACGAGGATGATCAGAGCGGGTACCAGGCTGCTCTTCTTGGTTTCTTTTGCCATTCTGGGTTTTCGTTTCTACCTTACAACTCTTAGACGCTGCTTCTCGGGTTTGCGCTCGCCGAGGGTGCCGAGCGTTTCGAGGACCTTCCGTTCGATGCCGTCGGCGTCCAGGCCGTAGCCGGCGAGAAGTTTCTTCGGGTCGCCGTGCGGGACGATCTCGTCGGGCACGCCGATGCGGACCAGCTTCACTTTATCGAGCAGGCCGCGCTCTTCGAGAAGCTCCATCACCGCCGATCCGAACCCGCCCGCGAGGTAAGCCTCCTCGACCGTGACGATGAGCCTGTGTCCCTCTACCAGCGAAAGTATCAGTTCCTCGTCTAGGGGCTTTACGAACCTGGCGTTCACGACGGTCGCGTCGATGCCCTTAGCTTCAAGCTTCGCGGCCGCATCGACCGACGGCTGCACCATGGAACCGTAGCCGACGATGGCGACGTCGCTGCCGCGGCGAAGCACTTCCGCCTTGCCTATCTCGAGTTTCTTAGGCGGAACGGTTATATCCGCGCCGACACCGCTGCCCCGCGGGTAACGAAGCGCTGCCGGGCCGTCGAATTCGATCGCGGTGAGCATCATGTCGCGAATCTCCGCTTCGTCCTTCGGCGCCATCAATATGATGTTCGGGTAGCCGCGCAGGTATGTGATATCCAGCAGGCCGTGGTGCGTCGGGCCGTCCGCCCCGACGATCCCGGCGCGGTCCATCGCGAACGTGACGTCGAGTTCCTGAAGGCAAACGTCGTGGACGACCTGGTCGAACCCGCGCTGCAGGAAGGTCGAGTATATCGCTGCGACGGGCTTGAGTCCCTCGCACGCCATACCGGCGCAGAAGGTAACCGCGTGCTGTTCTGCGATCCCGACGTCGAAGGAACGTTCGGGGAATTTCTCAAGAGCTTTGTCGATACCCGTCCCGTCCGGCATCGCTGCGGTGAGGGCGATGATCCTTTCGTCATTCTCCATCAACTCGCAGAGGGTGTTGCCGAACACTTCCGTATATGACGGCGGAGCGACTTTATTGGATTTGTAAGGCAGCCCGGTCTTCGGGTCGAACGGCCCGGTCGCGTGATAAGCGTAGTAGTTCTTTTCGGGATTCGGGAAGCCGTGGCCTTTGTTGGTGAGGGCGTGCACGATGACGGGTCCGTCGTCGACCTTTTTCGCTTCCTCGAGGGCACGTACGAGCATCGGTACGTTGTGCCCGTCGACGTAACCGATGTACTTGAATCCAAGCTCGTTGACCAGGGCTCCGGGCAGCACCGCGGCCGCGATCGCATCTTTGACCGACTTTGCCGCCTGACGGAGCTTCCCGCCGATACCGGGAACGCTCTCGAGAGCGTCGCCGATCTCTTCTTTCAGGTGTTGGTAGCTCTGGGCCTCCTTTATGCGGTTCAGGTAGCGGCTCAAGGCGCCGACCGCCGGGGCGATCGACATCTCGTTGTCATTCAGCAGGACGACCATCCTCGATTTAAGGTGTCCCGCCTGGTTTATCGCTTCCATCGCCATGCCGCCGGCCAATGACGAATCGCCGATCAATGCGCAAACATGAAAATCCTCGCCCTTGCGGTCGCGCGCGATCGCCATCCCGAGAGCGGCGGAGATCGACGTCGAGGCGTGCCCGGCCCCGATAGTGTCGTATTCCGATTCGTCGCGGCGAAGGAAGCCGGAAAGCCCGCCCTCCTGCTTGATGGTGTGGAGCTGGTCGCGCCGGCCCGTCAGGATCTTGTGGGCGTAGGCCTGGTGCCCGACGTCCCATACCAGCCTGTCCTTAGGCGTGTCGAAGACGTAATGCATGGCGACCGCCAATTCGACCGCACCGAGGCTCGCACCCGTGTGGCCGCCGACACGCGAACAGGTGTCGATGATGAACTGGCGCACCTCGTCCGCGACCTCCTGGAGGTCCTCCACGCGCAGCTGGCGCAGATCAGCGGGAGAGTTGATCTCTGACAAGAATCTCATTCAAACGAATCCACCTAACGTACAAACACCAGATTCTAGCAATTTAGACCTTAAAAGCGCGAATCGACGGGGCGTTTCCGCTTTTACATTTCTTTACAGCATACTTTCGGCCAAACGCCGTCGGCGTACATCTAAGTGTACGTAAAGCTACGGCTTTGAGATTTTACAAGAGGTACCACAATGGCAATCAGATCGAAGATTTTCTCCTCATTGACACTAGTATTCGCGATCGGCGCGTTTTCGGTTTTCGCTACGGCTCAGGAGGCCACCACGGCTCCGCAGGACGGGCAGAAGGTCGAAAAAGGCGATCGTAAATTTGGCAAACGCGGCGGCAAACACGGCCGACGCGGCATGGAAGGCCGTCATGGCGGCCGTGGAATGAGGATGGGCTTCCTTCGCGGGATCGAGCTCACCGATGACCAGAAGGCCCAGATCAAGGCCATCCACGAGGCTAACAAGCCAAACCCGGCAGACTTCGAAGCACTGAAGTCGATCCGTGAAGCTCGCAAGAGCGGCGGCACGATCACCGAAGAGCAGAAGGCCACGATGAAGCAGTTCCGCGAAGCCCGCAAGGCGAAGATGGAGCAGGTGCATCAGCAGGTCCTGGCAGTTCTCACGACCGAGCAGAAAGCTCAGCTTGAGACCCGCAAGGCCGAAATGCAGAAGCGTCGCGAAGAGCGCAAGCAGAACCGCCAAAACCGCATCCAGTCGAAGCCTTCGGAAGTTAACTAGTCAGACGTTCGGCAGATTCGAGAGGTAAACAAAAGAGCGGGTCGGAAGGCCCGCTCTTTTTGACTCATACCGATGCTTTTATCTGCAGATCGATGCGATCGTAACAGGAATCACATATCGATCCGCGAACGGCGGGGCTGGATGCGAGCCCTTTGTCCTTTCTCCTGGACACGACCTCTTCAACTTCCACCCATCCCTCGTCTTCAAGCTTGTTGCACCAGGTGCAGAGGTCGTAGCATCCGCCTTCATGCGTGTCGTCGTCACGGCACGATAAGGTCTCGACCGGGGTACGAGCATCCGCCCGAAATACCATCGTCGTCGTTCGGACATTTCCGTCTATCGTAGGTGACACCGACACGTGAAGCAGACGCCTGATCGCCGGCGAATCACACCGTAAAAAGAACTGAACGGGAGTTCCGGAGCGAGCACTGGCGAATATGCGGCGGTACAGCTCAACGGTCCTGTCATCCGTTATGTGATCCCAGATGGATTGACCTTTTATCCGGTCAAAGGTCAGATGGTGCCCGTCATTGTCCAACGCGAAATTGTCCCAGCTATCGCTGCATTGCACGATCCGGTCGGATCGATCCAGTTCATAGGAATAGGTATCGCCATCGAGGCTCGAAGTAGTGCTGTATATCATTTCTAACTTTCTCGAAGAGGCGAATATCGGGGGATCGCCTCGGCCGCGCAGCACTTCGTTCAAAAGGAAGCACTCGTGTTACAGCACATCCAGAGCGATGAAGGGGATATCAGTCAGACAGCCGTTAATAAATTGTAGCAAAATCCAGCGGGATTAGAGGGCAAATCAAGTAAAAGAGAGGGCGGCGAGTCCCTCTCTTTTCACGGTCACATACCTGCTGATCAACTATCGCTTGGCCTCGTAATATCCGGGAAGCCTGACCAGTTGATTTGTTCTTGCCTTAACAGCCCTCGCCAGCAATCTCTGGTTCGCCGCACTGTAGTTCGCCGCACGGAACGCGTCGCGAAGCTGCCTGTCCGAAAGCCGCGACAGCAGCGAACCGACCCACCGGGCTTCTTCCACACTGATCCCTTTCAGGAGGTCCTTCCCTTTGGCCTTGTAGTAGAAGTCCACCTCGCCGTCATCCTCGACCCCGTGCAGGAATGTAGATTTAGCGTAATCCGCGGGGTCGTTAACGCTCCGCCCGAAGCGATTGAGGATGAACGCGCTTGAGATCGGAAGCTTGCCGAACGAGGAACCGAGATCGCTCACGATGTACTGGGCCTCACCGCCCGTGCGTAGGATGGCGTTGTTCGAATCCTTCAGGTCCCAGTTGTTGATCAGCGCCATCATCACGCGAAGGCCCTTGAACTCGCGTGTGTCGACGAACGGGTTGTCGTCCCAATTCCATTGAGCATCGCGATCTACGCCGCGAGGGCGGGCTTCCAATCGTACGTTCGTGAAAGTCCCTTTTCCGGGGATCGTGAGCCGCGGAGCAAGGTAATCGATCTCGGTACGGTACCCGATCGCCCAGAGCAGGCGGTTCGCAGCGACCTCGGGCTGAGATTCGTCTGCGATCTTAGCGACCCACTCGCGCCCTCTGGCGTCGCGGATCCGATATTTCAAATTGTTCCCGCCGGTGTCTTTCTTTATGAACGTGACGCGACGAAGGTCCGGCCGCATCGCCGTGCCGCCCGCCCCGTGGTAAAGGTTGCGCGATTCGACCTTCACCGGCGACCACATAACCGCCTTCGCACCTTTTTGTGCCTGCGCGTGACCCGCAACAAACGCCAGAACGGCCAGGATCCCAATTACGTTGAACCGCTTGAAAGTGTACATAGACTGCCCCCTGAAACTGCCTAAACCTTGTTCCTTTGTGGAAGTTACGCTCGCTTGGTGGCAAGTGCCGTGCCGCAGCCTATGCTGGCAAAAATCCAAATTTGAGCGGCACGCGCCTTGCGAAATCACCGTTTCGGAGAATTCAACGTATGGAATGCGTAAAGAAATCTGTAGCGAAATGCTACATCCTCGTAATAATTTTTAGCGCCGTGTCGCTGGTTAGCGCCCAGACCGCTTCGGACGCGGACAAGCGGATCGCACTCGAATTTGAGAGCCGAGCGAAGGAATACACGCAGCGTCGAGAAGAGATCGAAGAGGGATTGCCGAAGCTCTCGAAACAAGCGACCGCGGAGGAGATCGCCGCTCATAAAAACGCACTTCTTCAAAAAGTTCTCGCGGAGAGGAAAGGCGCGGTCAAAGGCAACATTTTCACCCCCGAGGCCGAGCGGCATATCAGGGACGTGATCGCCGCACTGTATAAAGGCCGCGACCGGATGCAGCTTCGGAAAGAGCTGGCGGAGGCAGAGAACGCCTCAGTGCCGGTCAAGGTGAACGCGGTGTACCCGGAGACGGCGGAATTGCTTGAAATGCCGCCGACGCTCCTGCTGGCGCTTCCGCAACTTCCCAAACAGATCCGTTACCGCTTCGTCGGGACGAGTCTGCTGCTCGTGGACAGGGAAAACCATCTGATCGTCGATTACATGACGAACGCACTTCCATAGAACAAGGGGTAGGAGATCATGACTCGTAATAAATTTATTTCTATATTCGTTATTTCAATTCTTGCGGGCGGGGCCGCTACGCTTGCTCCGGCTCAGGCACAGACTCTTCAAGCCAAAGCCGTAGCTGCTAAGACGGCGCCGACGCGAACCGTAACGCTGCCGATGCGTGAGGGTTCGCTGCGGATGGCTGTCTTCGGGGACGCGGGGCGCGGGAGCAAAGACCAATACGATCTCGCCAACCTGATGGCCGAGTACCAACTAACGTTCCCGTTCGACACGGTACTGCTGACCGGCGACAACATCTACGGCAAGGACGCTCCGCTGGACATGAAGAACAAGTTCGAGTTGCCGTACAAAGCGTTGCTCGACCGCGGGGTGAAGTTCTACGCCTCGCTCGGCAACCACGACACCGCGAACCAACGCTTCTATGCCCCGTTCAATATGAACGGCGAGGAGTATTACCGTATCGAGCGCAATGGCGTCTCCTTTTACGCTTTGAACAGCAACTACTTCGACAAGAAACAGCTCGACTGGCTGACCGAACAGTTCGCTAAGGACCCGAACAAATGGCGGGTCGCGTTTTTCCACCATCCGCCGTATTCGTCAGGCGGTCGGCACGGTTCCGATGATGACGTGCGCACGGTGCTGCATCCGCTTTTCGTGAATAACGGCATCGACGTGGTTTTCACCGGGCACGACCACTTTTACGAACGCGTTAAGCCGCAGGACGGGATCACTTACTTTGTCGCTGGCGCGGCCGGTAAGATCCGCAAGGGCGACCTGAAGGACCGCTCCGCCATCACCGCGAAAGGTTTCGACACCGACCTTTCCTTCATGCTGGTGGAATTTACGGGTGACGAGATGCACTTCCAGGTGATCGCGAAGTCGGGGGCGACGGTGGATTCGGGAGTCGTTACAAGAAGGGATTAAGAACCGGGGAGACCGAACGAATAAAGGGGAGCTTTCGGGCTCCCCTTTTTCTGTTATATTCGCGTTCTCACAGCGGCTTTACCCGATAAACATATCCTCATCCATGTAAACACGATCCAGTTGCTTCGGAGCTGGAGCGAAGAGCACTTCGAGGCCTTTGCGGACCCCGGCCATGATGGCTGCGATCTCACGGGCGGGCTCGACGATCTTGTGCTGGACGAAGCGGGTCGTGTCGGTCACCTGCATGTGCGTGCGGTCGATCGTGTCGGACACGAGCTCGACCTTATCGCGGGCGACGATCGCGGTGTGCGTGACGATGGATCGAAGCTCGGCGACCTCTTCCTTGATCAACTCGGTCGACTCGGCGAGGTGCTTCGTGGCGACGGCCAGATTGCCGGCCACCTCGGTGAACTGCACGCTCATCTCCTTGCCCTGAACGCTGATCGCGTTCACCTGTGTGATGAGCGGGTCCACACGCTCCTCGACGCGCTGGACCGTCGCGATGACCTTGCGCACGGTCATAGAGACAGCGATCAGTGCGATCGCCATCACGATGAAGCAAACGGCGATGACGATCGACGCGATCATCATCCAAAATTGGGGCTCGGAGGGGTTCATAGGAAAGTGACCAGTGACAAGGGGAAAGTGGCGATTACTCGAGAACACTTCTATCCCGTCATTCCGGCGAACTAATTTAACAAGATAAGAGTCGAGCGATGAGTGGCCGAACTAACGGGCCGCAACTGAAGCGGAAACAACTCCCGCTCGTCACTGGTCACTCACCACTTCCGATCATTCTTTGTCCGTTTCCACCGGGTAGGTCGGACGCCCTTCCGCGATGGATTTGGATTCGCCCTTTCGCTTCTCGGCGATGTAGGCTTCTTTGCCGGCCTCGACCGCTGCCGAGAAGGGATTTGCGGTGCTCGCCGCAGCCGTGCGTGCACGGTCGGCAAGCTCGCCAGCCTTTTCGCGGCCGGTCTGGTAAACCTCGGAGGCTCGTTCGCGGCCGACCTCGTAGTATTCGCCGGCCCGCTCCTGCAGATGGGCTGCTGTTTCCTTGCTCTTTTCGATACCCTTGCGGGTCGCGTCCGCGATATCACCGCGGAGTTCCTGGCCGGATTTCGGCGCGAACAGCAGAGCCAAAACGGCACCGATGCCCCCGCCGATGAGCAGATAGGTCAGCTTCGCCCCGGCACTCGATTCGTCACGGTCGCGACCGTAACCTTCGTAATAATCGTGTCTCATATACCGTCTCCCTACCACGTATATAAAGTGGTGATGATGTGTGAGATTCCCGTGAAACCGAATTATATCAACAATTCGGAGCGAGGGGCAATTTTATTTTTCCGCGATCGAACGCCGGAAAATGCTTGCCTCTACGCGATTTGGTACAATTGCGGTTTGCTCTCTCGAGCGTTTTATGGACCGCAGTCTCATCAGGAACTTTTCGATCATCGCACACATCGACCACGGGAAATCCACCCTGGCCGACCGTATCTTGCAGCTCACCGGGGCGGTCGCGGACCGCGACATGGAGGACCAGCTGCTGGATAACATGGACCTCGAGCGCGAGCGGGGCATCACGATCAAGGCCCACGCCGTAAGGCTCGATTACAAGGCGAAGGACGGAAAGAATTACGTTCTGAACCTGATCGACACGCCCGGGCACGTGGACTTTTCTTATGAGGTTTCGCGGTCGCTGTCGGCGTGCGAGGGCGCGCTGCTGGTCGTCGATGCTTCGCAGGGCGTCGAGGCACAGACGCTTGCGAATACCTACCTTGCGATCGAGAACGACCTCGAACTCGTCCCCGTTCTGAACAAGATCGATCTGCCCTCGGCGGAACCGGACCGAATCAAGGAGCAGATCGAGAACATCATCGGGCTCGACACGAGTGACGCCGCCCTAACCTCAGCGAAGACCGGCCTTGGCGTAGACGAGGTGCTCGAAGCGATCATCAAAAAGATCCCCGCACCCAAAGGCGACGAGAATGCCCCGCTGAAAGCACTTATTTTCGATAGCTGGTACGACAGCTACCGCGGGGTGATCGTGCTGTTCCGCGTGATCGACGGGAAGATCAAGAAGGGAACGAAGATCAAGTTCTTCAATACAGGTCGCGAGTATCTCGTGGAAACGCTCGGGGTGAACAAACCCAAAGCGACCCCGATCGCGGAACTCGGCCCCGGTGAGGTGGGGTTCCTGACTGCGTCGATCAAGACGGTCGCGGATGTGCAGATCGGCGACACGATCACCGAAGCCGCGCGACCCGTGGACACTCCGTTCCCCGGCTTCCAGGAAGTGAAGCCGATGGTATTCGCGGGGCTTTATCCGACCGATTCGGCACAGTACGAGGACCTTCGCGACGCGATGGACAAGCTGCGGCTGAACGACGCCTCGTTCTTCTACGAACCGGAATCTTCGACCGCCCTGGGGTTTGGCTTCCGTTGCGGCTTCCTCGGGCTGCTGCACATGGAGATCATCCAGGAGCGGCTCGAGCGCGAGTTCAATCTGGACCTGATCACGACGGCCCCCGGCGTGCGTTACCGCGTAACGACTACCGATGGCGAAACGGCGGAGATCGATTCACCGTCGAAGATGCCCGACACCGGCCGCATCGCGAAGATCGAGGAACCGTTCATCGAGGCGACGATCCTGACGAACGATAACTTCCTCGGCGGCATTTTGCCGCTGCTGGATGAAAAGCGCGGCGTTCAAAAGAAATTCGAATACGTCACGAAAGACCGCGTGATGCTCGTTTACGAGTTGCCGCTAAACGAAATCGTTCTTGATTTCTATGACCGGTTGAAAAGCGTTTCGAAGGGGTACGCCTCGCTCGATTACCATCTGTCGGGGTACAAAGAGAGCAAGCTCGTTAAGCTCGACATCCTCGTCTCCGGCGAGCCCGTCGACGCGCTCTCGCTCATACTCCACACCGACACCGCCACCGCTAAAGGCCGCTTGCTCACGGCGAAGATGAAGGAGCTGATCCCCCGGCAGCTCTTCGAGGTCCCCATCCAGGCCGCCATCGGCAACAAGGTGATCGCCCGCGAAACCGTAAAAGCGATGGGCAAGAACGTCATCGCCAAATGCTACGGCGGCGACATCTCCCGCAAACGCAAACTCCTCGAAAAACAAAAAGAGGGCAAAAAGCGAATGAAAAAAGTCGGCCGCGTCGAGATCCCGCAGGAAGCATTCCTCGCCGTCCTGAAGGTGAACGAAAGCTAGCCCATCGATAAGATATTATTTCGAAATTTCCCCGCCGTTCCATGGACTCAACCACGTCCATGGAACGGCGGAAACTTTTTTGGCTAGTTTCATCGTATGAAGACAAGCACCGACCGGAATCGAGATTCGGTCAATCATCAAATATATGAAACTAACCTTCGCACTTTTAGCACTCGCGTCCTTTTGTCTCTCGTTGTACACACCCGCGACTCATGCTCAGGAGGCTGCTCCGAAATTAGACGCGGCATTCCGTGAGAAAACAATTGAATCCATCAATAAACTCTTGAAGGAGCGATACACGTACCCGGAGATCGCGGAGAAGATGGAGGCGGAGCTTCGCATGCGGCAGAAGCAGGGGGATTACGATTCGATCACGGACGGCGACGAGTTCGCGAAATTGTTGACGGAGCATCTTCGCGGCGTTTTCGACGATAAGCACATGAAGGTCACGTTTTCCGCGAAGCCGATACCGGAGCGTTCGTCGGCCAACGGAGCCCCAACGGAAGAAGAGATCAGGCAGGCCCGCATCAGACAGGGCCGGGAGAACTTCGGCGTGGCGAAGCTTGAGATCTTACCGGGGAACGTAGGGCTGATGCAGATCAACTATTTCGCGCCGCTCGATTGGGCACGCGACACCTACACCGCGGCCTTCAATTATCTCGGGAATACGGACGCACTGATCATCGACGCGAGATGGAACCGCGGCAGCATGGACATCGAGACCATGCCGTTCTTCAGCGGCTACCTGTTCGAGAAGCCGGTCGAATTCGGCGACATATTCGTGCGCGAACGCAACGAAAAGCGGATCCTGATGACCGCGTCTGAGGTGCCGGGGAAACGCTACGCTGATAAGCCCGTATTCGTGTTGACGAGCGGACGGACGGCTTCCGGGGCTGAGGCCTTCACGGCGGCGATGAAGCGGTTGAAACGAGCGACCGTGATCGGTGAGTCCACGAAAGGGGCCACCATGCCGGGCGGTACGGTTCGCGTGAACGATCATTTCACTATCTGGATCTCGACCGGTCGCTCCTCTACAGGTACTGCCCAGAACGAAAACAAGGGCACCCCGCCGGACATCACCGTTCCCACCGCCGACGCCATTATCGAAGCTCACCGGCAAGCAATAGACCGCCTCACCCAATCGGCCGACGCCGAGAGAAAAGCGGAACTTCTGAATATACGTTCGGAAATAGCGTTGAAGTGACCATTGTTACAGTTTCAGCCATTTGTCCATTTTGCGGGTTTGGGGCAAAAGCGGAAACTCACATTCGTTAAAGAAACGGTATGCAGCCCGGTCGATCTACCGGTCGATCGGGCCTTTTGTATTTCACGCTACAACGCGTTTGCGAGAAACGAAACAACCTTGCGTTTGTTCGGGCATTTGATGTGCAGTTCGTAGTGTGCCCGGCTAACAAAAACGGAGGATCGTTATTCAAATGGCTCAAGGACAGAAGGAAGACGATGATAAGCCCGATGCCAAGGGTGGAATGGAACAATTCCTGGAACAGGCAACCGAGGCGGCGATCGAAATAGCCACAGGCGCGGCAAAGGGCGCCGTTGTCGGCGCCGCGTCGACCGCGGCCGATATGGCGACGCCGATGGCGGAAGATATTCCCCCGCTGGCACCGGCCAACTCAGAGCAGGGTGGAGATGCCGGCGGAACCGGCTCGGCGAATACGGGCGGGAACAACGCGACAACAAGTGGCGGCGGATCGAGAAGTTCCGGCGGTGCTTCGAGGTCATCCGGTGCGAAGAAAACGTCGGGCGGCGGTTCGCGTTCCGGCGGCGCGGCGAAGAAATCCTCCGGCGGTTCCTCAAGGTCGTCCGGTGGTGGAGCCGCAAAGAAGAGCGCTTCAAAATCCGCGGCGAAGAAGAGCACCTCGAAGAGTGCTTCCAAATCTCCTTCAAAGGCAGCGTCGAAATCCGCTGCGAAAAAGAGCGCGGCCAAGGGTGCTTCCAAATCTCCTTCAAAGAGCGCAGCGAAAGGCGCGTCCAAGACGGCCGCCAAGAAGAGCGCATCCAAGTCGCCAGCTAAAGGTGCATCCAAATCTGCTGCGAAAAAGAGCGCAAGCAAAGCACCCAGCAGAGGAGCATCGAAGTCGGCTTCGAAGACCGCCAAGAAGGCCGCAGGAAGGTCAACGGGCGGAGCTGTAAAGAAATCCGCGGCTAAGAAGTCTGCCGCAAAGAAATCAACCGTTCCTACTAAACGTACCGGAGCAGCGAAAAAGGCTACTGGAGCGGCGAAGAAGGCGACTGGTGCTGCCAAGAGATCGGGCGGAGCCGAGAAGAAGTCTTCCGGCGCCGCGAAGAAATCTACCGGTTCCGCGAACCGCGGCGGCAGGGGAGCAGCAAAGAAGTCGACCGGGGGCGCTTCGAAGCGTTCATCGGGAAGAAGGTAAGGATGCCGCTGTTGCGGTTTGTCATACACGAGCACCACGCTCGCAATCTCCATTTCGATCTGCGTTTAGAGATGGGCGGGGTGCTCAAGTCATGGGCTGTGCCGAAAGGGCCGTCGCTCGATCCCGAACACAAACGCCTCGCCGTGGCCGTGCCCGATCATTCGATCGCTTACGGCAGTTTCGAGGGCACTCTGGCCGAGGGAACCTACGGCGCGGGCGAAGTGCGCATCTGGGACGAAGGCGAGTACGAGACCGAGGGCGACCCGCTCGCACAGCTTCGAAAGGGTAAGATATCGCTCGAATTCTACGGGGCGAAGCTGCGCGGCGGCTTCGCCCTCGTGAGAATGCACGGGCGGGGCAAGAACTGGATGCTGATCAAGGCCCGCGATAAATACGCCGAACCTGGTTGGCAACTCAAGACCGTGCTGCCGCTCAAGCCGCGTAAACCCAGAAAGAAGAACGCCGCTTAAGCCGGCTCATTTCCTGACGGCCTTCGAAGTGCGGCCCGCCTGGGTGAATTCGAGGCCGGTCACCTTGCCGGTTTCATCCTTTATGAATTTCAGCGTAGCGTCGACCACGGAGAGGAAGAAATCGGTCTCCGTTTCGGCGTATAGCTGAGTTTTGGATTGGCCAGTCGGCTCCAGAGTGAGACCCTCGGGCCCGCGTTCGATCTTGAGCGTCATAACGGGGCCGAGCTGGTATTCGCCGACGTAGGTGTCGAGGATAGCCGGCTCGACCTTGATGGCGACGCGCTTTTTCGGCAGCGTGTAGGGTTCACCGACAGCGATCGCATTGAGTGCCAGCATCAATTCTGCCATCGGATCGCGCTCGTTGTTGGTCAGAGCCGCTATGAAAAGTTCTTCTTCCGGGAAGTAAACTGCATCGGCGATGAAACCTTCGATTCCGCCGCCGTGCGTGACGCGCTTGCGGCCCTTGCGGTCGGTCACGACGATCAACCCGTACGCGTAGTTGTCCTTGTTGGGGGTCAGCATCAAGTCGAGCGTTTCCTTTTTCTTGAACACTTTCCCGCCCAACAGTGCCGTTTGCCAAGCATAAAGGTCCTCGGTCGTCGAGTACATCGCACCGGCGGAGAAAGGCGTGATGACACTCGCTGTGTCCGCTTTCGCGGGCGCACCGGCCTTCATCGTGTAGCCGGAAGCAGAGTTGGGCAGTTGCTTCTTGCCGTCGTCGAGGCCGGTGTTCTTGAGCCCGAGAGGTTTGATGATCCGCTCCGTCAGCACCTGTTCGTATGTTCTGCCGGAAAGCTTCTCGATGATGGCCCCGAGCACGATGTAATTCGTGTTGCTGTATTCGTAAACTTCGCCGGGTTTTGCCTTGAGCGGCAGAGCGGCGACCTGAGCGACCACTTCGGCCGGGTTGAGGTCCTTGAAACGGAGCTCCGTACGCCAGTTCGGAAGCGACGTGATGCTCGTGATCCCGGACGTCATCGAGAGCAGATGATGCACGGTGACAGGCTGCCACGCCTCCGGGCACGGGTCGAGATATTGGCAGACCGGATCCTGCACTTTCAGCTTCCCATCCTCCTGAAGCATTAGGATAAGGGCCGCGGTGAACTGCTTCGTGACCGAGCCGATGCGAAACTTCGTGTCCGCCTTGATCGGCGCTTTCTTATCGGCGTCCGCGAGCCCATATCCCTTTGCCGCGAGCGGTTTCCCACCCTTCATGATCAGCACCGACCCGCCGAAGCCTTTAGCGTCGAGGCGGGCGTTCATATATTCGTCCACCTTCGCCGCTACATCGGCGGCAGGCGCGGCCGTTTGCGCAAAAGCGGTTGCGGCCGAAACCGCAACCAAAAGAAGAAGCGAGAGAGTGCTAAACGATCGGTTCGTCATAATTATTTGTAATTGTACCCGGCCTTATTCCACTTCCTTCCGGTAGCAGGTCTCCTCGCCGCCGCCCTCGCTCAGGCAGAGCAGTTCCTTGCCGTATTCGTCCGTTTTGGTGCGAAATTCGAGCGTCTTTTTGATCGGCGGTTTCGTCTGCTGCTTGTTGCCGCTCGCGGCACAGGAGTTGGTGGACTTCCAGAAGTCGCGCGTCGGATTCAGGTAGATCGTGCTGCCGTCGACGCGGTATTTGCCGGTGACCTGGTTGAAAAGCGTGTTGTTGCAGCTGTACATGTTCATCTCGAGGTATCCGATGAACTCGTAGCTGCCGTTCGGGAGGAACTTGTACGTGAAAATGCTGCCGCGGCCGGTCTTTACCTGCCCGGTCACCTGATTCTGGTACCCGATCGAGCCGACGCTGCCGGTTTTCCAATAACCTAGGACATCGTCCGACTGACCGTAGGCCGCGAACACCTGGACCGCGACGATCACGGCGAAAATTGCAAGCCAAAGTGCGGTGGATGAAACTTTCCTCAACATAGAACCTCCGTATGAATGTATGAATGAACGCCTTTGATCGGTGGAGGCGCACAATTCCACGCGGAGTGGTGTCGGGAAACGTATCAGGTCAGGCGAGAGCCGCGTTCAGATCAATCTCGCGCGGATTTCGGCGGGATCGCTGAACCGTGTTTCGCGACGGATGCATTCACGAAGCTCTCAACCTCGGATCGGATCGCGTTGAGAGCCTCGGAGGAATCCGCCTCGAAACGCAGCACGAGGATCGCCTGCGTGTTGGAGGCCCGCACGAGGCCCCACCCGTTATCGAATACTATGCGGGCGCCGTCGATCGTGATGACGCGGTTGGTTTTGGTGAAGTGTTCGGCAGTTTCGGCGACCACCTGGAATTTGATCTCATCGGGGCAATCGACGCGGAGTTCCGGTGTCGAAAATGTTTCCGGGACACCGCCGAACAGCTCGGAAAGCTTTTTGTCCGTACGCGAAAGGATCTCGAGAAGCCGTGCGCCCGCGTAGGTGGCATCGTCGAAACCGTAAAAGCGGTCCGCGAAGAAAATGTGTCCGCTCATCTCGCCTGCCAGTACCGCCCCGGTCTCCTTCATCCGCGATTTGATTATCGAGTGCCCCGCCCGCTCCATGATCGCGGTGCCGCCGTGGGCCTCGATATCGTCGAAGAGGTTCTGGGAGCATTTCACCTCGGCGATGATGGTGGAACCGGGCCGCTCCGCGAGTATCGTGCGGGAGAGCAAGATCATCAACTCGTCCCCCCAGATGATCCGTCCCGTTTCGTCCACCACGCCGATGCGGTCGCCGTCGCCGTCGAACGCTATCCC
>JAEZJR010000231.1 GCA_023415725.1 Acidobacteriota bacterium | reverse complement strand
GAGGAAACCATCGTCCGTCCGGGCGGCACCGTCGCCGTACCGGGGGCGCGGCCGCCGGAAAAGGGCGGCTTCCCTGTCGTAAAGGTCCTTATCGCATTGCTGGTGCTGGGGTTTCTCGCTTTATTGGCTGCGGGCGGTGCGGGTGCGCTCTATTACATGAATTCCGGAGGGGACTCGAAGAGCGTCGTCCAAAACAGCCCGACGCCGACGTCGACGCCCAAACCTTTCGCCACGCCATCGGAAACTCCTGACGCGGAAGACGATCAGAAACGTCTGGAAGAGGAGATGGCGAACCTTGTGAAAAGGCTCGAAAAGGAGCTGCAATCGGATGCGAACAAGTCCGGCGAACCGCCGAGCAACGGCGATGCGACGGATGGGCGCCCGACCGCACGTGTCAATTCGCCGGGCGACGGCTTCCTTGCCCTCCGCGAAGAGCCGGACGCAGAGAACGGAACACTTCTCGCGAAGATCCCGCACGGTGCCGTCGTGAATCTGGAGAACTGCGAAAAACAGCAAACCACCGTCTCAGGCCGGAAAGGCCGCTGGTGCATGGTCACCTACCAGGGCGAAACGGGCTACGTCTTCGATGCGTGGCTGCAATACTGAAAGCGAATCCCGCGCGTGTGGTAACCTCGAACCATACGTTTTATGTTCAACGGTTTTTCGGGGCCAAGGCGGGTCGTCTTCACGGGTTTCGGTTGCGTCACGCCGATCGGCATCGGGCGTGAGGCTTACTGGGACTCGCTCGCGTCCGGCCGCAGCGGGGTGAAGCGGATAACCTCGTTCGACCCTTCGGATTTTCAGGTGCAGATCGCGGCGGAGATCCCGGAATTCGACTGGGAAGCGGAGATAGATTACCAGGACCGCAGGCACGTCCCCCGCACAGTTCCGCTCGCGTTGGCAGCAGCCAGAGAAGCCGTAAAAGACGCTGGATTTAAACCTGAGGAGATGCCGCTCGAAGAACGCCGCTCGTTCGGTGTCGTGATCGGCACCGGGGGCGGAGGGCTCGCTTTCACGGAGAAGCAATTCGGCTTTTGGTTCTCAGGGAACGAACGCAAGGGCAGCATCTACACGATACCTTCATCCACGCACGGAGGGCTTTCGTCGGAACTCTCGATGGTGTTCGGGCTGCACGGGCTCTCGCACGTGATCTCGACAGGGTGCACGTCGTCCACCGACGCTATCTTTTACGCTGCTCAACATATAGCTTTGGGTAAACAGGAAATGATGCTCGCGGGCGGGGTCGATTCCCCGATCGCTCCGGGCATTTTGCGCGGGTTCGAGGTGATGACGGTTGTCACTAAGGAATGGAACGACGAACCGCACCGCGCCTCGCGGCCGTTTTCGAAGGACAGGTCGGGGATAGTGGTAGGTGAGGGGTCTTGGGTTTACGTGTTGGAAACTCTGGAGAGAGCGCAAGAGCGCGGGGCTGAGATCTACGCCGAGGTCGCGGGCTACGGGGTCACTTGCGATGCGTATCACCGCGTGCGGCTCGAGGAGAACGGGGTCGAACCGGCACGGGCGATGACCCTGGCGATGCAGGACGCGCACGTTTCACCGGAAGAGATCGATTACGTTAACCTCCACGGCACATCGACGCAGTTGAACGATCGAATCGAAACGCAGGCGGTGAAGCTGGCCTTCGGCGACCATGCCCGCGAGATGCCGATGTCCGCGACAAAATCGCAGATCGGCCACCCCCAGGGTGCGGCCGGTGCAGCGGGTATCGGAGCGGCACTGCTCGCGTTAAAGAAAGGCATCATCGCCCCCACGATCAACCTCGACGAGCCGGACGATGCCTGCGATCTGGACTACGTAGCCAACACGGCGCGAGAGCAGGAGATCAACACTGCGCTTTGCAACTGCATCGGATTCGGATCGAAGAACTCGGCGATCGTACTGAAGAGAATTTAGCCACAGAGCACACAGAGGAAATCATACGAAAAGCGATTTCCGAACATGTCCGTATTGGCTCTCGAATGCGCCATTGCCTCGACGCAAAAGTCTCTCCGTGTCTCTGTGGCACAACACCCTCAAAAAGAATGAGAGCGTGCCGTTTTGGCGGCTCGCTCTCGGTAGGTTATTTAATGGATGGTATATAGGACAGGAAATGACAACGAGGGTTTAATTAGTTCCCGATAACCTCGCTGTCGGGGGATAATAAAAGCTGCCTTGGCTTCGAAACGTTTCCGAGTCGAAGTTCTTGCGAGCTCCGCAGTCGACGCAAGCTTGGTACGTTGTACGTTCGCTAGTCATCGGCCGTGTTAGCCGCTTGTGCCAACACCCGAATAGTTTACCAAAAAGACCAATTTTTCGCCCCTTCAGTTCTTCCGGATTTTCAATCGCCCTCGCGGCGAACCCACCTTGTTCCAAAACAGCCTGCATAACTATCTCAACTCCTTTCAACCCCTTGGGGATGAAGTCGTCTACAAAGAGTAGAACGTACGTCAGGGAAAGTTTTGCATTATTGTGATGCACAACATCCCCGATAGTTTGTCTTGGCAATTACAATGCCAGCCACCTTTCGCCGATTCCCTCAAATTTCGTTAGAATCGATAAAGTTCACCGGAGACGAAAATGCAAAGAGCGTTAATACTGGCCGTTTTTCTAGCCTTTCTTTCTATCAATACGCAAGCCTGGGACGATGTAGGACATAAAATTACCGCTTATATCGCCTGGCAGCGAATGACCCCGACGACGCGCGAAAACGTTATACGCATCCTGAGGGCCGCGCCCGAGGATTCGATGCTCGGGGCGTATTACCAAAGCTACGGAGCGACGCCCGAGGCACAGCGGAAGAAGGAGTTCTTCATGTTCACCGCGACGTGGCCTGACGTGGTTCGCGACCGGGCTTTCGAGAACCGCTACAAGAAGTATCACAAAAGCAACTGGCACTACGACGACACGTTCTGGCGGCAGAACGGCAACAAGGCCGAACCGCTGACGGGTTTCGAAGAAGGCGGCCAGGCGGTTCCGCGCCTTGTCGAATTCGACAAGACGATACGCGACGCGGGCGCGAGCGATAAAGAAAAGGCGATCGCGATCGCGTGGGTCATGCACCTGATCGGCGATCTTCACCAACCTCTCCACACCTCGGCACGCGTGACCGAAACCGAACCGAAGGGCGATCAGGGCGGCAACCTTTTCCACCTCACGCCGCAGGGCACGCCGCGCGAGCAGCAACAGAACCTGCACTGGTTCTGGGATTCGATCGTCGTACGAGCGGTCCCGCCGAAAACGGGCGAATTCTGCGAGCGCGATTACCTCGAGCCCGTGGCCGACCGGATGATGAAGCGGTACCCGTTCTCGTCGGTGCAGTCGAGCCTGAAGCTGGGTGATTTCCGGGCCCTGCAGCAGGAGAGCTTCGCCTACAACCCGACTGTTGTGTTCTCTCCGGATCTTGTCAGATTTCAGACGCCGTCGGCGAAGTATCGCCGCAACGCATTCAACCTTGCCGAGCGCCAACTTGCTCTGGCCGGCTACCGGATGGGCGAACTGTTCAACTCGGTCTTCGGTACGGCGATCGAAAAACCTGAACGCTAAGCACGGAGTTTATTGATCTTGAACCACGAGCGAGAGTTGATCGTCTTCTGTGATGAGTCCGAAGCAGAAGGAAGGTATTATTCAAATTTCTATGGAGGACTGGTCGTCGGGTCCTCTCATTACGAGCGAGTCACCAAAATCCTGAACGATAAGAAAGACGAACTTAACTTGTACAAAGAGATCAAATGGTCGAAGGTGACGGATCGCTATCTACAGAAGTACGACGAAGTGATCAAGTGCTTTTTCGAGCAAGTCCACGCGGGGAACGTAAAGGTTCGGATCATGTTCAGCCAAAATGCACTGCGCGCCGTAAACCTGTCACCGGAAGACCGCGAACTTGGATACTTCAAGCTGTACTATCAATTTATCAAGCACGCGTTTGGGTTATCTTATTTCCAGCCTGCGTCCGGAAGCGTAAATTTAAGACTCTATTTTGACCAGTTCCCAGACACTCGGGAAAAAGCCGAACAGTTCAAGGGCTACCTTTTAGGACTTGGCTCAAGCGGAGACTTTCGTCGATCTGGAATTGTATTGCAAAAGGAGAACATTACAGAAGTACGTTCACACGACCATGTACTGCTTCAATGTTTGGACATTCTCCTCGGTGCGATCAGTTTCAGGCTAAATGACCGCCATCGCTCGAAAAATCCACAAACGGGCCTTCGTGGAAGCCGAACGGTCGCTAAAGAGAAACTCTACAAAACAATACTCTCAGAAATTCGCAGATGCCGTCCAAATTTCAATATTGGGGAATCGACCGGCATTGACGGGAATATTTGCAATCGATGGAATCACAGCTACCGGCACTGGAAATTCCAATCAAAAGACCATGAATATAGAAGTGAATTGACGAAACGGAAGCAAAAGAAATGAGCCCCATTCTTCCTACATCAGTACCCGACGCATGACGCCGGGCTTCGGTCGAACAGGGCCCAAAACTACAGGCACATATTAGCATTTATGCCGGACTGCAGCAATAGTTATGTCTAAGAGGTCGATACTCCGGTACTTTGATTCCCGCACGCCGGCGATCGTCGAGACGATCCGCGAGATCGTCGACGTCGAGTCGCCCTCGTACGATGCAGCGCGCAGCCGCGAGGTGGCGGACTGGGTGGAGAAATGCTTCCGCTCGACGGGTGTGGATCTGACCGTTGAGCGGATATTCGCCGAGGGCGACGGGGAGCATGTCGTTATCCGTGCTTTCCCGGGCGGGGCAAAGCCGGTGATGCTGGTCGGGCACACAGACACGGTGCACCCGGTGGGTACGCGCGAGAAGAACCCGACACGCATCGACGGCGACCGGTTCTACGGCTGCGGGATCTTCGACATGAAGGCGAACATCGTTTTGATGGTCGAGGCGTTTCGTTATCTAAAGGAGAACAACATCACGCCGCCGCGGCCCGTGACGATCTTCCTCTCGTGCGACGAGGAGGTAGGGAGCCATTCGGGGCGGGCGATACTCGAACGCGAGGCGGCCAATGCGGAGATGGCATTCGTTTTCGAACCTTCCGCCGCGGGCAGGATAAAAACCGGCCGCAAGGGCACCGGGCAATACGTCGTGAAAACGCACGGCATCCCCGCCCACGCCGGGCTGGAACCCGAAAAAGGCGCGAGCGCGATCCTTGAACTCGCCCGGCAGATCGAACGTCTTCAATCGATGAACGACCCCTCGGCGGGAACCACCGTAAACGCCACCACGATCCGCGGCGGCACGACCTCGAACGTCATCCCCGAATTCGCCGAAACGGAGCTTGACGTGCGTTTCACATCGATGGCCGAAGCCGAACGAATCGACCGCGAGATCAAATCGCTCACGCCCATCGACGACCGCGTCGAGATCACCGTCATCGGCGGCATCAACCGCCCCCCGATGGAACGCACCGACGCGATCGTGCAGCTTTTCGAAAAAGCACAGTCGATCGCAGCGTCCTTCGATTACGAGATCGGCGAAACCCAGGTCGGCGGTGCATCCGACGGCAACTTCATCGGAGCTTTAGGTATTCCGGTTTTGGATGGACTCGGGATCACGGGCGACGGAGCCCATACGCTGCAGGAACACATCCTCACCAGCGATATCGCCAATAGGGCGACACTGGTCACGCTCTTGCTCGCCTCATGAGCGCGTATGTTAGAGTGCTATCGATGAGAAAGGCATTGGCTGCCATTTGCGTTTCACTGATCGCCGCGGTGTTTGCCCACGGGCAAACTGCCGCGAGTTACATCGGTCACGAATACAAGGGATACACGCCTGATACTGTGATGCCGAACGGCGTGAAGCATCTCGGCGGTGCGTTGATCTCCGATATCAACAAAGATCCTGTATACGGGATCGCGCAGGTGTCGAAGGGGCGGACGCAAATGCTCTGGCTCGAGGTTTCGACCGGGCAGAACGAAACGGGAGTGACCGGCTGGCGCGTGCTGGATGTGATCTCGTTCCCGAAATTGACCGGCTCGCAGCACGCGCTGCTGCCGCTCGACCCCGCGGTCGAATGTACACGCAACGGCAAAACGGTACCCTACCTCGTCGCCATCGGCCGCATCGATACACGCCGCGCCGTCTTCACCGCCCAGCGAGCGTGGATCGCCGACATCGACAAGAAGAAATTCACCCCCGCATCGACCCGCGGTCTTCGATGCAATTACTACGAGCCTTAAAGGAGGCGAAACTCGTCCGGTGACGGGCACGGTCTTCAAAACCGTCTGCGGGTGCGCGAGAGCGTACCCGGGTGGGTTCGACTCCCACACGCCTCCGCCATTTCGATTTTGGATTTCTGATTTTGGATTTTGGATTACGAAGAATGATTGTCGATCAATTTCAATCTAATGACCGAACAAGAGTTTAAGGACCGGACCAAGGGCATCGCTCTAAGGATAATCAAAGTGGTCGAATCTCTTCCTAGAAACACGACCTCCGAAATTCTCGGAAAACAGCTATTGAGATCGGGCACCTCAATAGGTGCAAACTACAGAGCCGCCTGCCGCGGAAAGTCGGTAGCGGACGTCCTTCACAAGCTGTCCATTGTTGAAGAGGAAGCTGACGAATGCCTTTATTGGATCGAGTTGATGATCGGTTCTGAATTATTTCCTGAGCACAAACTAGCCATTCTTTCCAAAGACATAAACGAAATAGTCGCGATGACGGTAGCCTCGATCAAAACGTTGAAAGCCCGACGTTTCGCCAATCCAAAATCCAAAATCTAAAATCCAAAATATGCAGAGTTGGATCTCTTTGAACATGACGCCCGGTGTCGGGCCGCGCGCGGCGACGAAGTTGCTGGAGCGTTTCGGATCGGCGGATGCGGTTTTTGATGCGCGGCGGGTGGAGTTGGAATCGCTGCGGCTGAAGCCGGAGACGATCGAGAGCATATTAAAGAGGGAGTTCCATGAGAAGGCGGAGCGGGAGTTCGAGCGGGTAAAGAAATTCGGTGGGGATGTGCTGATCCTGGATGACGGGAGCTACCCTGACCAGTTGCGCGAGATCGCGGACCCGCCAATTACCTTATATGTAAGAGGCGACTGGCAGGCGTGCATGGACCAGCCGTGCGTCGCGGTGATCGGATCGCGGAATTGTTCCACCTACGGGAAGAACGCGGCCGAGATGCTCGCACGCGAATTGGCCTCGCGCGGGATCACGATCGTCTCGGGCCTTGCCCGCGGGATCGACACATCCGCCCATAAAGGCGCTATCGACGGAAAGGGCCGAACGATCGGCGTTCTCGGCACTGGGATCGATTCGATCTATCCGAAGGAAAACACCCGGCTCGCGCAGGATATCCTGGAGTCCGGCGGGGCCCTCGTTACGCAGTTCCCGCTCGGCACCCCGCCGCTGAAGGACAACTTTCCCTACCGCAATCGAATCATAAGCGGGCTAAGCCTGGGCGTGCTGATAGTGGAGGCCTCCGAACGGAGCGGCTCTTTGATCACCGCCCGCCTGGCCATGGAGCAGAATCGGGAGGTGATGGCCGTGCCGGGCAACATCACATCCGGAAACTCTTACGGCACGAACTATTTGATAAAGGCCGGAGCGAAGCTCGTGCAGCAGTGGCAGGACGTCGTGACGGAGCTCCCGAGCGAGATCGCCGCCGCGATCCTCCCGCCGAAGATAGAGAAAGCGTCGGCTCGATCGGCTGCATCTAATAAAGATGCTATTCCGGCAGACCTGAGCGACCACGAGCGAAAGGTTTGGCCGCTGCTGCCTGTGGACGATTCCGTTCACATCGACCTCCTGCTCGAGGAAAGCGGTCTATCATTCGGCGACCTGAATTCCGCCCTCGTGGGCCTCGACTTACGCGACCTGATACGCGTCCTGCCGGGGAAGAATTACGCCCGGAAGATCTGAGAGGTAGTTCTGCGGCGGTTGACGAGGTTGGGGTCAATGCCGTAAGGTCTAGCATCGCATCGACGGCGTTCGAGAAACGCTCGTGCTTAGAAAGGAACGCCAGGCGCTTTTCGATGCGGCTGGCTTCTTTTTTTGGGGAAGCGAACAAAGGGTTAGAAAGGAAATGCCAAAGAAGACGAGAACGGATAGTAGTCCAGACGTCGGTACGAAAGAACATATGTCGAAGAATCTTTTGATAGTTGAAAGTCCCGCAAAAGCGAAGACCATAGAAAAGATTCTCGGGAGCGATTTTCGGGTGAACAGCTGTTTCGGCCACATCC
>JAEZJR010000227.1 GCA_023415725.1 Acidobacteriota bacterium | reverse complement strand
AGAGCGACAACGTCACCGGCGATGAGGCGACGTACGATGACCTCTACAAGATAGGCACCATCGTCAACATCAAGCGCATGATGCGCAATGAGGGCGTGATGCAGTTGATCGTTCAGGGGATGGAGCGCTTCGAGGTGGTCGAATGGCTTCAGGACCAGCCGCACCTGCGGGCGAAGGTCCAAACACTTCCCCCTCTCCGCCGTGTCGACGAGGAGGAGATCGAAGCGCTGAAGCGTAACATCCACGGCCTCGTGCAGCAGGCGCTCGCACTGTTGCCGAACGTCCCGCCGGAGATCCGTATGGCGGTGATGACGCAGACGGATCCGGTCCAGATCGCATACTTCCTCGCCTCGGTGCTCGATCTCGGCAGCGAGACTGAGCAGAAGATGCTCGAGTCGAGTACGGTCGATGGGCTTCTTACGCTCACGCACGCAGCGCTCGCCCGCGAGCTCGAGATAATGCAGATCCGCTCGAAGATCGCGAGCGACGTGCAGACGGAGATGGACAAGTCGCAGCGCGATTACGTCCTCCGGCAGCAGTTAAAGGCGATCCAGAAAGAGCTAGGCGAAGATGAGTCTGGCGAGAAAGCGGAAGCCGAACAACTTCGCGAACGACTTGATACGGCCGATCTGCCCGAAGACGTCAGGAAAGAGGCCGAGCGTGAGTTGAAGCGGATGGAGGCACTGCCTCAGCAGGCCCCCGATTACCACGTCATCCGCACTTACCTCGAATACGTGCTCGATCTGCCCTGGCGTAAATCGAGCGAAGAGAAACTCGATCTCAACGAGGCCCGCAAGATCCTCGACGAAGATCACTACGGCCTCGAGGACATCAAGGAGCGGATTCTCGAATCGCTCGCCGTCGTAAAACTGCGGCCGGATTCGAAGAGCCCGATCATCCTTTTCGTCGGCCCTCCGGGGGTCGGTAAGACGAGCCTCGGCCGATCGATCGCTCGGGCCCTCGGGCGCGAGTTCGAGCGCCTTTCGCTCGGCGGGATGCGAGACGAGGCTGAGCTTCGCGGGCACAGACGTACCTACATCGGCGCGATGCCGGGCCGCATCATTCAGGCGCTCCGGCGCGTCGGGGTGAACAACCCGGTGATGATGCTCGACGAGATCGACAAGCTCGGCAGCGACTTCCGTGGAGACCCGTCGTCGGCCCTGCTTGAGATCCTTGATCCCGCGCAGAACAACACATTCCGCGATAACTACCTCGACCTGCCGTTCGATCTCTCGAAAGTGTTCTTCATCGCGACGGCGAACCAACTTGGGCCGATCCCGATGCCGCTTCGCGACCGGATGGAGATAATCCAACTCGCCGGTTACAGCGACCGCGAGAAGCTGAACATAGCGAAGCAGTACCTGATCGCTCGCCAGATCAAGGAGAACGGCCTCACCGAGGGGCAATTGGATATCACCGACGACGCGATCAACCTGCTCACCTCGCGTTATACCCGTGAGGCCGGCGTCCGACAGCTTGAGCGGACCATCGGGAACCTCGCTCGCAAGGTTGCGCTGAAGGTCGCGCAGGGCGACACGGAAAAGGTGGTCATCGACGCGAAGGACGTCAAGGAATATATCGGTGCGCCGCGTTTCTACCCGGAGGAAGCCAGACAGGAACTTCCCGCAGGCGTCGCGACGGGGATGGCGTGGACGGAGATGGGCGGCGAAGTGCTGTTCATCGAGGCAACCCTACTACCCGGTGCGGGCGGCCTCACTCTTACCGGCCAACTGGGCGACGTGATGAAGGAGTCCGCTCAGGCAGCTCGCAGCTACCTTTGGTCGCACGCCGCCGATTTCGGTATCGACCCTGATCTCATCAAGAACAACGGCGTTCACGTGCACGTTCCGGCTGGGGCTATTCCAAAGGACGGCCCCAGTGCAGGCGTCACGATGGCATCGGCTCTTGCATCGCTCTACACCGGCCGCCGTGTCCGTAACGACACGGCCATGACGGGCGAGATCACTCTCTCCGGGCAGGTCTTCCCCGTCGGCGGGATCAAGGAGAAGGTACTCGCGGCACATCGCGCCGGCATCCGCCGGATCGTCCTGCCGGCACAGAATGAGCCCGACGCCGAGGAGATCCCCGAGGATGTCAGAACAGAACTCGAGATCATTCCCGCACGATTCGTCAGTGATGTGCTCGACGCTACGTTGGAGAAAGAAGTTACCGCTCCGCCGCCGAAGGCCTATGCTCTGAACGGCGCCGAAACCGCTCCCGACGGAACTGCCGACCGTCTCATCGCAAAGGACAACAGCTAGGCCAAGAAATCGGATCGAATTGTTTCCTGTCCGAAAGGTTTATGTTATAACTTTCGGACAGGCATTTTTCATTTCACCCGAAGTTGCCCTAAATCATAGTAAAGAAAAGGTTTTGATGAAGACGGATTCCCGTAGTCTGAGGTTTGCGATCCCTGTCGCTGTGTTGATCATCGCTATCGCGGGAGCTCTCTCGCTCGACCATTCCACGCAGAACGCCCAACGCAAGAAGGTGAACGCGGCTTCATCGCCAAAACCGTCCGCTGCATCATCGATGCTTTCGGCTCCGAAGTTGTCTCCTGAGGTGGTCAATCTGCCCGGCGGCGCGTTCGATCCTTCCACATCGTCTCCGGCCGGGACCATTCGCAGCGGGGACTTCTTGGCACTCTCGAATGGAGGCTATTACATCGTCCAATTCAACAAGATCGCGGACGACGAAATGCTCGATCGCCTAAGGAAAAAAGGCGTGGAGATACTGCAGTACGTTCCGAATCAGGCGTTTTACGTTTATGATCCCGGCGGTGCGGCAGCGAATGCGGCGGAAGACCCGGACGTGAGGTGGGTCGGCCGACTTCTTCCCGAACAGAAGATCCCGCTCGTTCTCGCTGAACAGATCAATGCGGCAAAGGGAAGTAGTGCATTACAGAGCAATATCGCTCCGCTTCAAATGGCAAGCGATCAGAAAGCTGTATTCGACATCGCCGTGTTCAAGCGCGAAAACCTGAAAGCCGTTTCCGCTCAACTCGAGCTAAGCACCGGCGGTGCGGTGCGGGACGTTATAGACCTGCCAGGAAATTTCTTCAATATCGTACGGATCGAGGCCTCGCCCGATTCGATCGCGTCAGCGGCGAATGTTGAAGGCGTCTTCCGCATCGATGCATGGTCGAGGCCGGTGGCGGAGGACGAACGGGCCGCCCAGATAGTTGCGGGAAATTACACTTCCGCGACCGCGATCAACGGCCCGGGATACGACCCGCTGACTCAATTCGGCGTGGATGGTTCGGGCGTTACTTTATCCGTCGTGGACGACGGGGTCGGTATCCCGGGGGACGGAGGTTTCTACATAACTTCGTCGAACGCGGTGAACGGACCGCTTCGCGGAGCCTCCACCGGGGCGTTGGGACACGGTCATCTTAACGCCTCGATCATCGCAGGCAATACGCCCTTCTCCTCGCTCGACGCGAATGGCTTCAACTACGGCCTTGGCGTCGCTCCGAAGTCGCATATCATAAACATCCCGCTGCTGAGGTCTGGTTACGCAGGTACCGAGGCGAACACGGTGAATGACACCCTAACAACCACAGGCCCGAACGGCGTTCCCGGATTCATCAGCAACAACAGCTGGGGAAACGGCACGAACGGGAACGTGTACGACTCGTACACCGCCCAGTACGATGGTTTCGTCCGTGACGCCTCAAGCGCTGCGTCGATCGACCCGTTGCTGATCGTTTTTTCGGCAGGTAATTCGGGCTCGCTTGGGCTTACCCGTCCGAAAGTGTCGAAAAACACCATCTCGGTCGGGAACCTCGAGAACGTGCGCACCGAATTATTGTCCTCCGCAAACAACATCGATGATCTCGACAGTTCTTCCAGCATCGGCCCCGCGGCGGACGGGAGGATCAAACCGGACATTTCGGCTCCAGGTACCGCGGTCGCGGGCGGGCGGTCAGGGACGGACCCGCTGTTCGGTAACATAGACACCTACCATCGCTGGAGCATCGGCACATCCCACGCGGCTCCGCAGGTCGCTGGGGCGGCGGCACTATTCACCCAGTTCTGGAAGCAGAACCATTCCGGTGTGAATCCGAGTCCTGCGCTAGTGAACGCCGCGCTGATCAATGGGGCGGGCGATGTGAACGGCGTTTCGACGGGTGCAGCGAGGCCGAACGGCTACGAAGGCTGGGGACGCGTCAACCTAAAGAACGTACTGAACACCGGAGCGGCGGTGACATATATCAACGAGACCGATCCGATCAACGGGACCGGAGCTGGAAGGAACTATCTCGGAACGGTCGCGGACCCATCCCTCCCGCTTCGCGTCACTCTGGTCTGGACGGACCCGCCCGGTGCAGCAGACCCGGCACTCGTCAATGACCTGGACCTCGAAGTGACCGCCGGCGGCTACACGTATAAGGGTAACGTGCTCTCCAACGGTTCATCGGTCGCCGGCGGCACACGCGATTCCGTGAACAACGTCGAGAATGTGTTCCTGCCTGCAGGACAATCGGGGCCGCTGTTTATCCGCGTTAAGGGCAGTGCGATCAACGGCGACGGAATCCTCGGTAACGCGGACTCGACCGACCAGCACTTCGCCCTTGTGGTCCACAACGGCACAGTCGCCCTCGACACATCAGCATTTCCGATGCGAGAGGAAGCGACAGTGCTGAGCGGCAACGCGATCCTCGAACCGAACGAGTGCAACATGATCAGCATCCCGCTTACGAACACCGGAGAGACGGCGGCAACTGGCATCAGCGCCACTCTGACC
>JAEZJR010000224.1 GCA_023415725.1 Acidobacteriota bacterium | reverse complement strand
CGATCGGGCAGATCAACACCACCAACGGCGACATCGAAGGGAACACGGCGAAGATCATCGAGGCGATCGAGAAGGCGAAGGCCGATGGGTCGGACCTGATCGTCTTCCCCGAGATCACCACGCACGGTTACACCTCGCAGGACTGGTTTCAGGACCCTGACATCATCGCTCACTCGCTTGACCCGCTCGAGAAGATACTTCCCGTAACCAAAGGCATCGCGGTCGTCGTTGGCGTGATCCGCCGGAACTTCGACAACGACGGGCGCCGTGTTTACAACTCCGCGGCCGTTATTTCTGACGGCGAATTGCTTGGCTTCGCGGACAAGACGCTTCTGCCCGAATACGACGTTTTCGACGACCCGCGGTGGTTCGAGCCTTACGATGGGCGCAAACGCCATCTCTACGAGATCGCCGGAAAAAACGTAGGCGTCGTCGTCTGCGAAGATTTTTGGAACGATAAGACCTTCTGGAAGGACCGCCTATACGAGCGCGACCCCGCCGACGAAGTGATCGAGCTCGGGGCCGAGGTGCTCGTTTCGATCAACGCATCGCCTTACAACAAGGGGAAGATCAAACTGCGGTGCGACATGGTCGCCCATCGCGCGAAAGCGAACAAGGTGCCGATCGTATTCGTGAATCTTGTAGGCGGGAACGACGGGATCATCTTCGACGGAGCGAGTCTGATCGCTGATGAGGAGGGCGACATCATCCTCCAGGCCGCAGCGTTCGAGGAGTTCGTCGAAACCGTCGAATTGGATTGCCGCAAGCCCGACGCGCGCGGCATCACCGGTGCTGAGGTCGATGCCATCCACGATGCCCTCGTGCTCGGCATCCGCGATTACGCCCGCAAGAACAACTTCAAGCAAGTTGTCCTCGGCCTCTCCGGCGGTATGGATTCGACCCTCGTTGCGGCCCTCGCCTGCGAGGCTATAGGCCCTGAGAATGTTCTGTGCGTTATGATGCCCTCGCCCTATTCCTCCGAAGGGTCGGTCAGAGACTCCGAGGAACTGATTCGAAATCTGGGCTGCGAGAGCCGCATAGAACCGATTTCCGGCGCTTTCGAGGTGCTCACCGATCAGTTGAATCTGAAAGAGCCTACAAAGAGCGGCGAATCGCTGGCGGCGGAAAACCTACAGAGCCGCCTCCGCGGTGTGATCCTGATGGCGATCTCAAATTCTGAGGGGAGGCTTTTGCTATCTACCGGGAACAAGTCGGAACTCGCGGTCGGGTATTGCACACTCTACGGCGACACCAACGGGGGCCTTGCCGTTCTCGGCGATCTGTTGAAGACCGAAGTATGGGAAGTAGCCAGGAATTTCAACCGGCGGGCGGGCAAGGAAGTGATCCCGAACAAGATCATCGACAAGAAACCATCCGCGGAGCTTGCCCCTAACCAGTTCGACCAGGACAGCCTACCGCCTTACGAGATTATGGACCCCGTGCTGCAGATGTACCTCGAACAGAAGGCATCACCGGCCGAGATCATCGCCGCCGGCCACGACGCCGAACGCGTCTACTGGATCCTCAACAAAGTGGAACACCCAGCCAACGAGTTCAAACGTCAACAACTCCCCCCGACGATAATAATCTCTAAGAACGCAATCGGGGTCGGCCGAAGGCGGCCTATTACCCACAAGTATCGTCGCAAACCGGGTCTGTAAATTTTCCGCAAGAACCGCGAACGACTCCGTTCAAATCACATAAGGCAAATGCCGATATTTAAGTTGAGCGGGGTGTATATGGCGAGGTGCGAAAGCCCTTTGGATAATTTGAAGATCGCGAGCCCGTGTTCGGCGGGTTGGGACGCGATGACGGGCGACGAAAGGAAAAGATTTTGCGGCGACTGCAAATTGCACGTCTACAATCTTTCGGGGATGACCAAATACGATGCGGAGAACCTGCTTCGTTTATCCGAAGGTCGGCTTTGCGTTCGCTATTATCAACGGCCTGACGGCACGATCCTCACGCAGGACTGTCCGGTCGGGTGGGCACGCATCAAGATGCGTTTGTCCGGTTTCGCTGCTGCCGCGGCTGCTTTGATCATTGGTCTTTTCAGCGGGTTGTTAATGGTCGCGACTTTCGGAAGAACGCCTCGCTTGGTCAAAAAGATCCCGATCCCATTTGTCACCCCGACGCCGGATCCGGTGATCATAGGCGCGATCGCGATGCCTTTGCCGACCCCTACTCCCGAAGTCAAAAAGGTTATGGGCAAGCCCGCACGACCGCAAAAGATCGATATTGAACTCCGCGAACAAGTTCTGAGACAAGCCGGGATCTGAACCATTCACCGATAAAAAAATCCGCGAGGGAATATTCCCTCGCGGATTTTCGTACCTTTTCTGTTCCGATCAGTTCTTCACATAATAGCCCTGTCTCGCCCTCAGACGGTTCGAGCCCGGATTGACCAGTTTGACGTCAAGTTTTACAAAACGCCCTTCCTGGAATTCTGCATCTGAATAGTACTGCACGAGATATTGAGCACGTAGCTCATTCGCTAATTGCCGGAAGATCGTTTCGAGCGTCGCTGCGTTTCTCTTCATGTTTCCGGCATTCATGAGCGGATCCTGCGTATCGACCGGGACGAATTTCGGCAAGTATGCGCTCCCCCCTGTTTCCGCCGCGAACCGCTCCATATTTTCTTGCCCGAACTTGCTCATTTGATTGAGCTGATACGAGCTGCCCGCGGGATTTATCGAATAGAAGACCGTGTCCGCATCCTGAAGGGTCTTGCCGATGCGGATGCGTTCCCTCATGCTCGCTTCGTTGCGGGAATTGACAGTCAGTTGGTATAAGGCCTTATTGTCCAAATCATTTATCTTCGAACCCGCCTTCTTATAGCCATCCTGAATGGCTCTCGCAACCCGCGTGCTGTTCGTGTCCTCACCGTCAGAGATCACCACTACCACTCTCCGCGTTCCCGAAGGTGCATTCTTTGCCAGATAGCTTGCCGCCTCGCCGACCGAATCGTAAAACGCCGTGAACTGTTTGGTCGGCGTGATCGCTCGAACCGACATAATGGCCTTGTCGCTCGTTTCCCGCGCTGCAACAAGTACCGGGGAAGCTCCGATCGTGAAGACTGTCGCACGGTCCGTGGGTTTCATCACGTCCTGCAGGAATTTCGCCGCGGTTTCCTGCTGGAAACGGAACATCGCGTCCGTGCTTGCAGAAACGTCGAACAGCAGAGCGATCTCGAGCGGCACCACATCGGCGCTGCCCACGTTATCGACTTGCTGGCGTTTCCCTTCTTCGACGACAGTGAAATCGTTCTTCCCGAGCCCCGTGACCGGATTACCGGCCGCATCAGTTACCGAAACCGGCACCACCACGAGGCGTGATTCTATCTTGATCTCCTGATCCTCGAGCCTTGTCGTCGGGGTTGGCGTCGCCGTCTGAGCCAGTGCTCCTGCACTAAAAACCATTCCTATAATGGCGGCGAAAAATGTATTGCCAAAACTAAACCTATTCATTGCTGAACCTCGGGCTTTGGGAAAAATCGGTAAGGGGAAAAGAAAAAATCAAAGAGAGCAGATCATTTAGATGTCGACCCGCTCTCTTTGATTCAATTTCAGACCGAACTAGTTGCCGGAATCCGTCGTGTCCGTGGTCGGGCGAACCTCGACGTTCTGGTTGATACCGCGGCTGACGAGAAGTTTGATCTCGACGCGGCGGTTCTGCTCACGGCCTTCACGGGTGGAATTGTCCGCAACAGCCTGTAGTTCACCAAAGCCGTAGGACATGCCGATGCGGCGAAGCGGAACGTTGTGGTTCTCAACCAAGTAGTCAATGACAGCCTGAGCACGACGCTTGCTGAGTGCCTTGTTCATCGCAGTGCTGCCGTCTGCAGAAGCAAAACCGGTGATCTCGATCTCATAGCCCTTCAAGGAAGTAGCCTGCTGGGCGATCGAATCGAGCCTCGACTTAGCATCCGGCGAAAGTTGAGCACTGCCGACGCGGAAGTTCACCGTTTCGGTCGTCTGAACGACATAGTCGTCAAGAGCCGAGATGCGCTCGTTGGTGGCGTTGACGCCCGCAACTGCCGCATCAGCGGTTTCCTGAGCAGCCTTCGCACCACCGCGAGCGGCGTTCGAGATGGCCATTAGCTCATCGATCTGGCCGGAAAGACGCTGTGCGTTCTGCTCCTGGGCAGACAAGCGAGCTTCAGCAGGAGACACGCGGGTGTCGATCGAGGTAGCGACACGGAGGTCGTCTTCATCGAAACGGACTTTCGTAGCGGCCAAGTTGCCAGTGGTGTCACCACGACCCTCTACTTCAAGGTAAAGACCGCGGACGATCTGGTTGCTGGCGATACGATCGCCGCCGCCGAAAAATCCACCCTTAGTTTTGATGCTGGCTTCAGGCGAGAGCACCACACGCGTATCGACGCCGGTCGTATCCCTGACAATGAAAGACTGATCGTCGTCTTTAGCGACCACCGCTCCCTTGATCTTGTATTTTTGCCCCGACGTCAAACTGCGGGTCTGAACATCCTGTGCGAAAACAGCAGTAGCCGAAATAGCCAATGCCAAAAACAAACCCGATAGCTTTTTGATCATATTCTTAACTCCTCGCGAATCTATTTATTCCGAAACCGCATCAATGAACGTTTGAACTGACCTGAGTTGTACCGATTTAGAACAGCACCGAACACGTTCTCACCACCGCTCAGCCTTCAAACAAAGCAACGCGTATTTCTGTCGGCGATGTGTCATTCAATTAGTGTGCCAAAATCGAACTTTGTGTCGTGGGAGCGAATATCCAGTTAAATCAAGCCTTTTTTCAGCTCATGAACGAAATCCGCGCGCGGACTCGCGTGTCCGCTTTGTATACAGAAATACAGTACTTTGCTTAGAATGTTCGAAATTGTTGCGATTTCGATAGGCTTTTGAAGATCGGGCAATTGTGCAGAGTCAATTCTGGGCGAATTATTGCATATAAAAGCCCCAAAAATAAAGAGTTATTTTAATTATGGCACTATAGTGCGAACTCGCCCTTTTCCAGATATTCCTTCATATGGGAAAGGAATCTCTCGGCGTCCGCACCGTCCACGATCCGGTGGTCGTATGTAAGGGCGAAGTAGGCCATCTGGCGAATCGCGATGTAATCATCGCCTTCCGGAGAGGTGAACACCTTCGGTCTTTTTTCGATCGTCCCGACGCAAAGGATCGCGACCTGCGGTTGGTTGATAATGGGAGTGCCGAAGAGGCCGCCGAAGACCCCCGGATTGGTAATAGTGAACGTGCCGCCCTGCACCTCGTCGGGATTGAGCTTTTTCGTCCGGGCACGGTCGGCTAGGTCGTTTGCAGTGAGGGCCAGACCCGAGAGGGAAAGCGTGTCCGCTTTGCGGATCACAGGGACGATCAGGCCCCAATCGAGAGCGACCGCCATTCCGAGATTGATGTCGCCTTTGTAGACGATGTTTTCGCCATCCACCTGTGCGTTGACGACCGGAAACTTGCGGATCGCGTTCGTCACGGCCTGGAAGATGAACGGCATGTAGGTGAGCTTCGTTCCGTAGCGATTCTGGAATTCGGCTTTGTTCCTGTCGCGGAAGCGTGCGACGTTCGTCATGTCGATCTCGTACACGCTCGTGACGTGAGCGGAGGTCTGCTTCGAGAACGTCATGTGCTCGGCGATCTTTTTCCGCATCACCGACATCTTCTCGACGCGGTCGCCGACCGCTGTGGTGACCGGCGCAGGGGTAAACTCCGATCGAGTCGCCGACTGTGCGGTCGTAGCCGGAGCTCCCTTGACCAAAAGGTCTTGTGGGCGGAGTGCGGCGCCGGTCTCGATGAACGACATGATGTCCTTCTTAGTTACGCGGCCGCTGATGCCTGAGCCAGAAATTCGCGTGATGTCAATGCCGTGCTCTTTGGCGATGTTCCGCACGAGCGGGCTGCTCTTCAGCCGCCTAAGGTCATCGACGGTTTTGGATCCGTTACCACCATCTCCTGCACCGGCGACCGCCGCCTGAGCCTGCGGCATCGGCGGAGCTGTCGGTTTAGGTGCTTCTGGTGCTGCAGTTGCGGGCGCCGGCTCCGGAGCAGTTGGCGCCGCCGGAGCTGGGGCCGAGGCAACCGCGCCTTCGGCACCGACCATGGCGAGCACAGAGCCCACCTCTACGGTCTGCCCTTCCTGTACGTTGATGGATAAAAGCTTGCCGGCAGCGGGCGAAGGCACCTCGGCGTCCACCTTGTCCGTGGAGATCTCAAGCAGCGGCTCGTCCTTTTCGATCGAATCGCCCACCGCTTTGAGCCATTTTGAAACGGTGCCCTCGGTAATCGACTCACCCATCTGGGGCATCACCACTTCGACTCCTTCACCGGAAGTGGCTGTTGCGGGTCGATCTGCAAGTGCTGCGACTGCATCGGCAATGATCGCTGGTGCAGGGACCTCTTCCGCGGCCGGAGCCGCAGCTTCTGCTTGGGCCGGTTCTTCCGCCTTAGCTGCGGGAGCCGCAGCGGTCTGTTGACCCTCCGCTCCGATCATGGCCAAAACTGCCCCGACCTCGACCGTTTCGCCCTCCTGATGGCGTATTTCCAGAAGCGTGCCCCCGGCGGGCGACGGAACCTCGGCGTCAACCTTATCAGTCGATATCTCGAGGATCGGTTCGTCCTTCTCGATCTTGTCCCCGACGGCCTTCAGCCATTTGGAAACGGTCCCTTCGGTGATCGATTCGCCCATCTGGGGCATTACCACTTCTACGCTCATAAATCTCCGTCCGCTGATAAACAGCGGTTATTGATGAATTAGTTCAAACAAGTAGGATACAAGAAAAAGTGGCTTAATAAAAAGAACGCCTAGTGGCAGGCCATTTTCAGGTTCACGGTTGCTATATAAGGCTGCGGATGTGGGCTTCCAGACGCTCGAGAGCGTCGAGTGTTTTCGGGAAAGTCGTGGAGTTTTTACCGTTAATTGTTAATTTTAGAGCTCCGTCCGGTGTGCGGCTGACCTCGCTGATCTCGCCCCACGTTGCAGTCAGCTTCCTAAAGGCTAGTCCGCGTTCGAAGACCTCGACCGCGTTTCGCCGCTGCATCCACCAACCTATCGCCGTGAAGATAAAGACCACAAGAAAGGCGGTCGAAAGTAGGAAATACCCGAAGTGCCCGCGAATATAGACCAGGAACATCATCGCGAGGAAGAACAAAAACGAAAGCCCCGCCACGACCGCCGCCCGCTGCTGATGAACAGGGGATACCGCGTGCACGGCGACCAGTCTTCCAAGCGATGAGCGATCCACAGGAGTAAGAAAAGCTTGCTAAGCGGTCGCCCTTGTCGGGTCGATCATCGACCGGACCTCGGATATACGGTTCGCGGGGAATCCGGATTCGCGAGCGTGCTCCTCGATCAATTCCTTGCTGGGCGCCGTGTAAACGCAATAGATCTTGTCGTCCGTGACGTATGAATGGATCCATTGGATCTCGCTTCCTAGCTTGTCGAGCACGCTGCAGGACTTTTGCGAAGCAGCGGCCAGATCGTTAGACGTCATATTGCCGACGCTGGGGATATCCCGCTCGATAACGTATTTGGGCATTGTGCGATCCTCCGGAAATCTGAAATGAGGCGTTGATTTGGCCTGAGTCAATTACTATTTTACGAACGAATATCCGATAATAGAAGAAGTCCGTCAACACCGGAGCATGTCTCCCCGGAATTCTTTTAGAACAATTTGGTCTTGCGGGTCATCAAAAAGCCCGAAATACCACTCTGCCCGATCGAATCGATAACATATGAAACAAGTTCGCCTTTCGGCATCTTTACTCATTCTACTCTTGTCCGTACCTGCGTTTTCCTTTGCACAAGCGCAGTCGCTGACCGCGGCCGATTACGCACGTGCGGAGAAGATGCTCAGATACGGCACGGCTCCGCTCATCGACCGCGGGGCGGTGCGCCCGAGTTTCCTTCCGGACGGCCGTTTCTGGTACCAGATGCTGACGCCTACCGGACGCGAGTTCGTACTCGTTGATCCGGCGACCGGCACGAAGCGTTCCGGTGAGACGCTGGCTGCTCTTGGTGTGACAGCACCAGCGCTTCCGGGCGGACCGCCTCGTTTTGGCGGAAGTTCCGTCATTTCGCCGGACCGAACTAAGGAAGTCTTCATAAAAGATTGGAATCTTTGGGTGCGCGACATCGCGACGAAAAAGGAGACGCAACTCACCACCGACGGTGTGAAGGATTTCGGTTACGCCACGGATAACGCGGGCTGGAAGCATAGTGATCGTGCGATCGTCCTCTGGTCCCCGGACTCGAAAAAGGTCGCCACATTCCAGCAGGACCAGCGTCACATCAACGACATGTATCTTGTGACGACGAACGTGGGAGCTCCGAAGCTGGAATCCTGGAAGTACCCGCTCCCGACGGACAAGGAGATCATCAAGATCCACCGCGTGGTCATCGATGTCGATTCCGGCAAGATGATCCGGTTCAAGATGCAGCCCGATGATCGCCGAGGCACGCTCTGCGACGACATCGCCTGCGACGGTATGTTCGGCGATAACGAGTGGGCACCCGATTCGAAAACGCTTGCGTTCGTCTCTTCGACACGCGATCACAAATCCGCCAAGCTCCGCATCGCTAACGTGGAGACCGGCGACGTCCGTGACGTGTTCGAAGAACGCGTTGCTACTCAGTATGAATCCGGCCAGGGCGAGACGAACTGGCGTTACCTGCCCGCGACGAACGAAGCGATCTGGTACTCGGAGCGCGATGATTGGGGGCACCTATACATCTATGATCTGGCTACGGGGCGAGTAAAGAACCAGATCACGAAAGGGAACTGGGTCGTCACGCGGATCAACAAGGTCGACATTCCGAACCGCGTGGTCTACTTCGAGGCGAACGGCCGTGAAGCGGGCCGCGATCCGTATTTCTCTCACTTTTACAGAGTGAACCTGGACGGCTCGGGGTTGACGCTCCTGACCCCTGAGGACGGCGTGCACCAGGTGACGTGGTCCCCGGATGGTAAGTACTTCATCGACAACTTCTCGAAGATTGATACGCCGTACGTTTCAGTGCTCCGCGATGCCAACGGCAAGCTGATCGTCGAGCTCGAGCGTCAGGACGTGAGCCGCCTTCGTGCTGCGGGTTGGAAACCCGCAACCCCGATCAAGGTGAAATCCCGGGACGGCAAATGGGACCTGTACGGCGTGATGTTCACCCCGACGAACCTCGACCGAAGCAAGAAATATCCGGTGGTGAATTATATCTACCCGGGCCCGCAGGGCGGCGGGGTGGGCGGCCGATCGTTCTCGGCTTCAAGGTCGGATCATCAGGCCCTTGCGGAACTCGGTTTCGTCGTTGTCATCATCGACGGTACTTGCAACCCAGACCGGTCCAAGTCGTTCCACGACGTCTGCTACGGCAACATGGCTGACAACACCCTGGAAGACCAGATCGCCGGGATCCGAGAGCTTGCGAAGACTCACACCTATATGGACCTTGACCGAGTCGGCATCTGGGGACACTCTGGCGGCGGTTTCGCGACGGCGGCGGCGTTGTTCCGGTTCCCGGATTTCTACAAGGTCGGCATCTCCGAATCCGGCAACCACGATAACCGCAACTACGAGGATGACTGGGGCGAACGCTACATCGGTCTTCTCTCCGGCGATAACTACGAGAAACAAGCAAATCAGAACTACGCGAAGAACCTCAAGGGCAAGCTCCTTCTCGCCCACGGGAACATGGACGACAACGTACCGCCTTACAACACGTGGCTGGTCGTCGATGCTCTCAACAAGGCGAACAAGGACTACGATCTAATCATCTTCCCCAACGCCCGCCACGGTTACGGAGCCGACAGCTACTACATGATGCGCCGCCGCTGGGATTACTTCGTCAAGCACCTCCTCGGGGCGGAACCTCCGAAGGAGTACAAGCTGGAAGCGAAGCCCGATCCGCGGATGCAGCCTGCGAGGTAGGGAAAGCAGAACGAAATGAAAAGGCCCGCCAAGTCAGCGGGCCTTTTTTATCGATAAGTTCATTGCTGTTCGTTGGAATGCCTGAGCGATCTCGTTTCCTCTTCCGATTCATCTTGGAAAAGCTCGCTCACCGGGGTCCGTGCGGGCGGCAGTTCATCCGCGTAACCGCTCAGATCCTTCTGCATCTGCTCAACGGCTTTCTGGCCGCGTTCGAAATCATCGCGGACGAGCTTAAGAGTGACCTTGCCGTTGTTGTTCGGCAGTGCGGCGAGTGTTGCGAAGGTATTTGTCCGCAGCTCGATCTTCGCTCCGTATCGAAACAATCCTTTTCGGAGTTTAACGTCAAGAATCTCGCCGATCGGTATGCGCACTTCCTTCACACCGCCCGGTATCACGCCGAATAGCTTAGACTCGAACTCCAGCACAACCCCGGCAGGCGAGAACTTCGCCACACCGTTTATCTGCGAAAGGCCATGGCTGGATTCGGTTTTGAAGGGGACGCTGATGAAGCTTTGCATTCGATTTAGATCACAACTTTGACCGGTAAACGCCACCCTTTGGTCCGACTGCCCAGACGGCGTTTTTGCCCTTGGCAACCACAGAATTTAGGTCTTCGCTGCCGATCTTTTTCCACGTTCCACCGCTGTCATAGGAGAGATCCGTACCGTTCGTGCCGACGGCGATGACAGTGCGGTCATCAATGTATGCGACTGCGGAACGATATCCTGTCATACCGTTTCCGAGGGTCCATGTTTTGCCTCCGGCTTTGGTGAAGGCAATAGTCTTGACCGCCTCGTTTGGCTTTTCATAGTTACCGCCGACGATAATGCCGTTCATAGCATCGCGCATTGCAATGGAAAATATTCCACTCCCGGCTGTACCTTTAACGAGAGGGGTCTGAGCTGAAGTCCAGGTTTTGCCCCGGTCCGACGATTTGAACACTCTCGCATCGGTGCCGCCCGATACGAGGAACACATGGCCGCTTTTAGGGTTGATATAAAGGCAAGTACCGCTCGCGGCGAAGGCGGCCTCGCCGTCTTTGGCGGCGGGCAGTTCGTTGCTGACGATCGGGTTCCAGGTTTCGCCGTCCTTTGTTGAAATAAGCAGGTAATGCCTGTCGACCGGATCGCTCATCGCGATGCAGTTCTTCGCGTCCCAGCAGGCGATCGCGTCGAAGAAGGCTTTTTCGTTTTTGTTAACGAACTGCTGTTTCCAGGTCTTCCCGCCGTCGATCGTTTTGTAGATACGCGAATCCTCGCCGTTGCCGATGCTGAGGATATAGGCGATATTCACGTCGAAAGCCTCAATGTCGCGGAAATCCAGTTTCTCCGCTCCCGGCACCGTGATCACGTCCCATGTCTTGCCGCCATCAATGGTTCGAATGACCGTCCCACCCGTGCCGCTTGCCCAGACAACCTTATCGCTGACGACCGATAACCCTCTGAACGATGCGGAAGTATTAACGCTTTGCTTCACCCATTGCCCGGATACGGTGGCATAGGTGATCAGTAGAGCAGCGGTCAATAAGAGAATTCTCATATATGCAATAGGTGTAAACCACCAGCTGACAGCTGCAAGCTAACAGCTGTCAGCTGGTGATAAATCGTTCAGTAAACCATTCTCGCACGGACAGTGCCGGGGACTTCCTTTAGAATCTCGAACGCCTCTTTTGACAGCCTCGACTCCACGTCAAGGATCACGTAGCCGATCTCCGGGTTGGTGTTCAGGTATTGGCCGACGATATTGATTCCGCGTTCGGATAGTCGCGAGTTGATCTCCCCTAGCACGCCGGGCACGTTGCGGTGGATATGAAGAATGCGGTGTGTGCCTGCCTGTGGTGGAAGGGAAACAGGCGGCACCGTATGCGAGCCCTCGCTGGTGCCGAAATCAAGGTATTTGATCAGCTTCGATGTGACATCGACGCCGATGTTCGCCTGGGCTTCCTCGGTAGATCCGCCCACGTGAGGGGTAAGGATGACGTTGGGCAAACCCTGAAGTTCGCACGCGAATGCATCACCAGTTTTCTCTGGTTCCTCAGGGAAAACATCGATCGCGGCCCCGCCTAGTTTTCCGGACTTGATCGCCTTCGCGGCCGCGCAAAGGTCCACTACGTCACCGCGGCTGTGGTTGATGAGGATGCTGCCCTTCCGCATCGCCTTGATAGCGTCCGCGTCGATCATATTTCGGGTCAGCGGGGTCGAGGGGACATGCAGGGTGACGATGTTCGAACTTTTCAGCAGTTCTTTCAGTTCGCTAGCCTGTTTCGCGTTTCCGAGAGGCAGCTTAGTAGCGATGTCGTAATAGATCACATGCATCCCCATCCCTTCTGCGAGGTTGGAGACCTGCGAACCGATGTTACCGTAGCCGATTATCCCGAGCGTTTTGCCGCGAAGCTCGAAGCTGCCTTTGGCTTCCTTCAGCCACTCGCCTCGGTGAGCAGCGGCATTCTTATCCGGAATTCGGCGGATCAGCATCACGGAAAGGCCGATGATCAACTCCGCGACCGAACGCGTGTTCGAATAAGGGGCATTGAAAACCGCAACGCCGTGTTCGGTCGCTGCTTTCAGGTCGACCTGATTCACCCCGATGCAGAAAGCCCCGATTGCGAGCAGCTTGTCCCCAGCCTCAATCACATTACGCGTTACGCGCGTTTTCGAACGAATCCCCAGCAGATGCACGCCCCGAACGGCCTTCACGAGATCAACCTCGCTTAGAGCTCCGCCGATCCGTTCGATCGACACGTACCCGGCGGCTTCAAGCTCGCGCACGGCTGTGTCGGAGATGTTTTCGAGAAGCAGTACCTTTATCTTTTCGCGGGGGTATGATGTCTTGCCGGTCGCCATAAAGGCAACGATTATAACAAAAAACGGGAGGGTACTCCCTCCCGTCGTTTCATTGCGTTCCTTAAGTTTTCATTCCAGATACTTCGGAACGTCCTTGACCTTGATATCGAGTTCCTTCGCGAGGTTCTTCCATTTACCCTCTTCCGTCTGAAAATACACGTAGGCCAAGTCGATGCCCTCGCCGTTCACCTTCACTTCCCAGAATTCCTGATAACCGGCAGGCGCCGCCACGACGGTCTTGATATCCTCGACGCGGTCGCCCTTATCGTCGCACGGGGCGCAATAATGGCGGATCTGCATCTTACCCGTCAGAAAAGCGGCCGCCTTTTCCGCCTGCGCCTGCGTAATATAGGCGGCCTGATCAGCGTAAACGGCGAGGACGGATATCGCGAGGATGGTCAACAATAGTACTGCCTTGATTCTCATACTTCTTTAGACGCTTCTGGCGGGCGAAATTGCTATCAACGAGATAAAAAAGAACCGGCC
>JAEZJR010000179.1 GCA_023415725.1 Acidobacteriota bacterium | reverse complement strand
CCTTTGGAATCGCGCATCTCCTTCCACGCGGCCTGGACGATGCCGGTCACGGGAAGCAAGATGCGGGCGGGTTTAGGTAAAGAAACAAGCTCGCCCTTCTTGAACGAGAAGGGGTGACGGTATTCCTCGACGTCGACCTCGATCCCGTTGACCTTCACCTCGTGAAAGGTGAAGAAGTCGACCTTGCCGCTCTGTTTCGCGGCGAGAACCTTAGCCGGAAGCTCGAACGTAATGCCGTTGAGGCCGGCGTCGACGACTTCGGGATCGCCGATCTTTACGGACGCGTCCGCCTGCGGCTTTTCTACATTATCGCTGGCGGAAACGGAGATCCTATCGGCGTAAACCTTGTATCCGTGTATTTTATCGGGTAGATTTTGCGAGTATGCTCCGGCCGCGAAAGATAGGAGGAGCAGAGACAGGCTGACGGCCCGTACTACGGAACGAGCGGGGGCAAGCCGCCCTTCCTGACCGAGATTTGTGGAATTGTTAGAAAACATCAAACCGCCCGCAATATAACACCAAGACCACGGTTATGATGCGGAAGACTTGCCGTCGGCTTTCTCGCTTTCGTTTTTGGCGGCTTTTTCCAGGTCCAGCTTGATCGCGTCGAGGATGCCGTTGATGAACTGCGTGGCCTCGAAGGTGGAGAACTTTCGGGCGATCTCGAGGGCCTCGTTGATGACGACAGTTCGAGGGGTGTCCTCAAAGAGGAACTCGTAAACCGCGAGACGGAGAATGTTCCTATCGACGAGGGCCATGCGCTCGATGCGCCAGTGTTCGGCACGGGAGCGGATACGGTCATCGACGACGGTGAGATTATCGACGGTCCCCGAAGCGATCCGGGTTGCGAATTCGCGGATCGGCTGCACGGTCTCAGCAGCTTTTTGGAGCTTCGGCAGCAGGTCGGAGGCAAATTCCTTTACGTCGTCGAGCACGTCGTTCGCTGCTTCCAGATAACGGGCGAAGATGTCCTTATCCCGACGGTCGCGCGAGGCCTCGCTGGAAAGCGTGATGCGGTGGCGAAGCGTCTCGAGCGACGAACGCATCAGCGAGAGGCCGGACTGAAGATCCTGGACGTCGATCTTGCCGGTGGCGGCGAGCGTCTTGACGGCCAGCATGTATTTGTCTTCGTGACGCGTGAGCGATTGCTGGATTCCTTTGAACGCTTCGGAGAAGTCCGTGCCTTTGGCAAGCGAATCGAACTTCTTGGTGGATGCCCGAAAATCCCCGACACGGGCCGCGAGGGCGGCTACTTCATCGCGATAGGAAGCGATCTGGGCGACGACCCCGGGGCGGGCCTCTTCGTAACCGAGTTCCGACCAGAAGGTCTGCGGGTCGAACGGCTTCGCCTGCACGAGGTCGTAGCCGAACAACATCTGGAGGGCACAAACACGAGCCTTACGGCGTGTGCCGGACCCCTTTTCTTCCTTATCAAACGACATGAGGAAATGCTTTCTCTCTACCCTTGGCTTGTTCTTCATTCGCGAGGCTGCGATAAAGGTTCGCCACCTCGACCGCGGCCATCGCCGCTTCATATCCCTTATTGCCCGCTTTCAAACCCGAGCGGTTCATCGCCTGCTCGACCGTATCGGTGGTCACCACGCCGAACATCACGGGAACCCCTGTCTGGAGCGATGCCTGTGAAACGCCCTTAGCTGCTTCGCCGGCGACGTATTCGAAATGCGGGGTCTCTCCGCGGATGACCACGCCGATCGCGATGACCGCATCGAAACGGCCGGACTGCGCGGCCTTCAGCGCGGCAAGCGGGAGCTCGAACGCTCCGGGGACCATGAAGATCTCCACGTCGCCTTCGGCGGCTCCGGCACTTTCGAGTGCGTCTACGGCCCCTTCTACCAGTTTCGAAGTGAGAAAATCGTTCCAGCGGCTCGCCACGATGGCGAAGCGGAAACCTTCTGCGTTCACTCTTCCGCGATGTGTCTTCGGTTTCAAATCGGACCCTCCACCCGACGAGCGGGTAATGCCAAGTATAAATTTCGCGCGGATGAAAATACAACCTTTGAGGCGCATTGCATTATGAGCCGTGCGATTCGATAATGATGCACGCGAAATAATGGCCGCCCAGATCATCGAAACTGAAGAGACCCTGATCATCGAAACGCCCGAGCGCGTGCCGCTCGCGTTTCCGCTCGCATCGATCGGGAACCGGTTTTTGGCGGTAGCGATAGATCACACTATTCAATACCTAGCGATCGCAGTGGTTTTCATCGGGTTCATGATGATCGCCGGGGCGGGGCAATCAACCTTCGGGGCGTTCGAATCGCTCGACAAGGAGATGCCGAACTGGATCATCGCGGTTATGATCTTCGTGCTGTTCCTTTTGTTCGCCGGGTACTTCGCGGTGTTCGAATGGCTGTGGGACGGCCAGACGCCGGGGAAACGATTGCTGAAACTGCGTGTGATCCGCGAGGACGGCCGGCCCGTCACCTTGTGGGAGGCGATCGCTCGGAACCTTCTTCGGATCTTCGACGCGTTTCCGGGATTCTTGCTGCCGATCTACTCCGCCGGGCTTATCGCGATATTCATGAGCAACCGCGACCAGCGCGTCGGGGACCTTTTTGCGGGTACGGTCGTGATCCGCGAACGCGAGGACGAGGCTCCGACATTCGCAGAGGCCTTCGCAAATCCGGTCTCCGACGCAGCCTACCGCCGTGTGCAGCCGCGGACGTCTTTTGAGGCAAATGTCGCAGCGATGACGGAGAGCGAGATCGAGGTGGTGGAGAGTTTCCTGCGTCGTCGGTGGGACCTGACCGAGCGGCAGCGGCAGTGGATGGCGTGGCGGATCGCGCTGCCGATAATGTTCAAGCTGAAACCGCGGTACGATGCGTCGACCTTCACGTACGAGGGTTTCCTCGAGGAACTTCTCGCTCGCTTCAGCGCGAGGCAGCGGGCCTTGAACTAACGACCATAAGAATTATTTCGATCGCACCCAGCTCTTTTTTTAACTAAGTGAAGAAGAACATACTCATCACCGGCGGGGCCGGATTCATCGGATCGCACCTTTGCGAAACCCTTTTGCGCGAGGGGGCGTGGAACGTAACGGTCGTAGATGACCTGAACGATTTTTACTCACCTGAGATCAAACGGGCGAACTTGGAAGAAGTGCGACGGAGCGGAGAGGTAAGCTTTTACGAGGCCGACATTCGCAACGCCGAAGCGTTACGGGCGGTGTTCGAGGCGAACGAATTCCACGTGATCGCACATCTGGCGGCGAGGGCGGGCGTACGGCCTTCGCTGGCGGAACCGAAGCTTTACACCGAAACGAACATCAATGGCACGGTCAACTTGCTGGAACTGGCACGCGAGTTCGGAGTGGGTCAGTTCGTTTTCGGATCGTCGAGTTCGGTTTACGGAGAAAACGAGAAACTGCCCTTCGCCGAATCCGATCCGATCTTCAACCCGATCTCACCGTACGCCGCAACCAAGGCGGCCGGGGAACTGATCTGCCATACCTATTCGCATCTTTTCAACATCCGCACCGTGTGCCTGCGGTTCTTCACCGTCTACGGAGCGAGGCAGCGGCCCGATCTCGCGATCCACAAATTCTCGAAGCTCATTTGGGAAGGCCGGCCGATACAGGTATTCGGGGACGGTTCGACGCGGCGGGATTACACGTACATTGACGACATCATCTCAGGAGTGCGTGCCGGGATCGATTACGATGCAACGATGCACGAAGTGGTCAACCTGGGTGAATCGGAAACGACCGAGCTTTCAAGCCTTATCGAGCTGCTCCAAGACGCTCTCGGCCGCAAGGCGATCATCAACCGTCAACCTTTGCAGCCCGGCGACGTGCCGGTCACCTACGCGGATATCTCCAAAGCGAGAAAGCTTTTGAATTACAACCCGCAGACCAAGATCGAAGAAGGAATACCGAAGTTCGTGGAATGGTTCAAGTCGAGCCGCGTCGGGGCCACGGCTTAGTTCAAACGCGAAACTGAAAACCGGTGTGAGATAGATCTCTCACACCGGTTTTCAGTTTCGCGTTTGAAGGATCGCTTCTACTGTTTGAAGGGTTGTTCAACGGTCTTGTCGCCGTCAATGCTGAGCTGGCGTTTGATCACCTTATTCTTGTCCTTCTGGACGTCGATGAACTCCATGTAAAGCTTGTCGTCCTCTCCCAGGCGTATCCAACCGGGCACGCTGGTCTGACGATTGAGGAAGCGGATCATCGCGCCCCCTTTCCCGTCGGCGATGAAGTGGAGGCGTTCGGGGTTTTTCGTTGGGTTCGCCGGATCGACCGGAGCGTCGAAGCCCATCGCCATCTGCCCCGTGTTGTCCATGATCCCCACGCCCCACCTCTCGTAGCCGTTGTGGTCGAGGATGATCATCCCGTGGGCGGGGTTGATGCGCTTGCCTAGTTTCGGCGGATCCGGCACTGGTGCACCCATGATTATGCGGTCCCGGCCCTGCTCGTCGACGATCACGAGGCCGCGAGCGCGGAGCACCTGCGATGCCTTGTCGTCGTTCGCCTCAACGTGCGAAACGGGAAGTGCGAACTGGATCACCAAACACCATACACCGATTACCAGGAATGCGAGAAGGACTTTCGTGACCCGGTCGAAATTAAGCATAAATGTCTCCTTATGAATTTGGGAATTGTAGGATCCGGCGGGATTCGGGAACCGCCGGAACAGGTATTGCACCTTTGAACGCGTCATAAAGCGCAAAAAAATATCGACCCGCCGGTGGTTCGGCGGGTCGAGCTCAAGAAGATCGAATTTAGGTCAGTTCGGCCGGGATCAGTTGAATTTCGAGCCGACCGCCTTGATCCATTCCCAGGGTTTCTTTATTACCGGGGCGGCCTTTGCGATGTAGGAGCGCTTTTTCGCCTTGGGGGTCTCGTTCATTTCGCAATCCGAGATCGCGGAACTGCGGTCGTAGCTGATCACAACCGTCTCGTAGACGCCCGCGGCGGATTCGGAATCGGAAGTGAAATAACGTGCAGGCCGCTTCTCAGGAGCTTCGACGAGAGGTTTTTCACCCTCAATAGCAACGGAGCGAACAGCCGATCGTGAACGACGAGACGGGGCGATAAATTTTTCATCGGCCGCCGCTGGCTCAACGCTCGCAACTGCATCCTCCGATTCCGGCAATATTGACTCGGCATCCTCGGTACCTACTGTCACGGCCGGTTCAAAACTAGGAATCTCCGTCCTCGGATCGAAATAGATCGGGGCGACCGCAACATCCAATGGAGACTGGAGCGTGGTGAAGATCACAAATGCGAACTGCAGACAAAAAACAGCAAGAATTCCCAGAACCAGTTTTCGCATTTTAGACCTCGGATGACGTTTAAACCGTGTACAACGCTAATTATTAGTATACCGTTCCCGCCGGAAAGTTGTATAGGTGAATTCCCTAAAAGAGATAAAAAGAGCGGGCTCCGTAGGCCCGCTCGACTCATCTGATCTCGATACCGTTTTATTCCTTAAGCCACGGGATCGAACGCAGCTGCCATTCGTTCCCCTCGAATTTCTCCTTCAAGGCAGCGGCCGTATTCGCAAGGTCGGCCCCGTCGTGCGAGGCGGAATATTTGCTGACGCCTCGGTAATAAACGGCCTCCGGAGCGTACTTCGACTTAGGATAGTTATCCGCGATGTTGGCGAAATGGCCCTCTGCGGCAGCCCAGTCCTTTTTCATGAACGCGACGCGGGCGAGTCCGAGTTCGAGGTAGGCGCGAAATTCTTCTTTGGGCAAATACCCTTCGAGTCGCCAGCGCTCCTCGCCGTCGGGATCCATCACCAACACGGTCGGCGTCCAAACGGCGTCGAATCGTTTGAAGTTTCTCGGGTTCTCTTTAATGTGTACGCCCAACGGGACAAAATTCTCTTCGATATATGACGCCAGACCGGCGTCGTTGTACGACTCATCCTCGAGCCGCTGGCATGCTCCTCAGGCCGGGGCCGCGCTGAAGTCGATCAGGAGCGGCTTGTTCTGTTCTTTCGCCCGGCTTAACGCCTCGTCGGCGTCTTTGATCCAATTTACGGACATCACTAAACCTCCATTGTTTTCATCTGCGATCGAAAGCCAAGAATAATATCAGAGATCGATCCGGCGTTGTGTATGAAGGGAAACGAGCGGATCGATAGAAAATTCAATTGGCCGATTCTGTTACACCTTCTCGTCAGGGGATGACGGAAAACGGTATGCAACTGATGAGCTTGAAACAGGGAGCTTTGATTAACTCATTCGCCCGCAAGGATTTATCTAAGTTGGCACACCGCTTGCTCATATACCTCACGTCGGCGATGGCCGCGGGAGGAAACAGAATGAAGGCGATAAAACTCATCGATACTGAAACCATTGAAACCAGCAACGTGTTCAGTTTTGCAGACGGCGAAGTCACCGTAGTGGAGCGCGAGGTGCATGAGTTTTATCGCCTCGAGGAGCCATCCTCGCCGCGTCTGGTGATAGAGGACGCTATCGAAAGGACCAGGAATTACATCTCCAAATCGCGAGCGGAATTCGCGGAACTGAAATCGCTGATGCAGGAACTTACGGCGAAGTAACAACTCCAAGCAAGACAGCAA
>JAEZJR010000116.1 GCA_023415725.1 Acidobacteriota bacterium | reverse complement strand
GTTTAGTGTTACTTTAGCCTTGCCCTGGACGACGAACCAGTGCTCGGCTCGTTGCTGGTGCCTCTGGTAGCTCAACCGTTTTCCCGGTAAGACCTCGATGCGTTTTACCTTGAACCAATCGCTCTCATCCAGGATAGTGAATGAACCCCACGGACGGGTTTCTGATACGTTCGTTTCCTTGTCCATACTCGCGATTCTATGTTCAGTCTAAACGATAAGATGCTCGGCGCCAATGGGACGCTTGCGCAGCGGGTGCAGACCCTCGTGATCGGAAGACTGGTGGTCATTTTCCTCCTGCTCGTCACGAGTTGGATCTGGTCGAGCGGTTCGGCCCAGTTCACGCTGCAGAGCATCCCACAGGGCCCGCTTTTAGTTTTTATCATTTCGGTCGGGCTTACCGTCGTCTACTTCTTCCTGCTTCGAATAAGTTCGGATCTTAATTGGCAGATCAGGGCACAGTTCATAATCGACGGACTTCTGATCACCTGGCTTGTATGGCGGACGGGGGACATGACCTCTCCTTACATTACGTTATACATAGTTCTTATCGGCATATCGAGCATTTTTATGCGGCCGGTCTCGACGATCGCGATGGCCGTTCTGTGCGTTTGTCTATTTATCGCACTTAGCCTGCTAGCTGTCTTTGACGTGCTCGAGACCGGTTCAACTGCCGTCCCCTTCGGTAGGGTGGTTCAGATATTAAGTTTTCACTCTTTTGCTTTCCTGGTCGTGGGTTTATTGGCGTCGAAACTTGCCGAAAAACAGATGTCAGGGGAGCAACTCCGGGAGGCGACCAAATCACTTCAGAACCTACGGGCATTGCATGAACGCATAATCGAATCGATCCGTTCCGGCTTGATAACCACAGACCTGGAAGGCCACATTTTTACTTTCAACGCCGCCGCGGCAGAGATCACCGGGTATAAGGCGGAAGACGTGAAGGGCAAATCCATATTCACCCTTTTCGCAAATTCAGACGACCTCAGGCTCGCGGCGACGGAAACTGCCGAAAACCAGATCAGGTCAGAGGCCGACATCATAACGCCCCATGGTTTTCGGGTACGCATCGGATACAGCGTCGCCGACCTATTCTCAGAAGAGAATGAGGCAAGCGGCTACATCGTCACGTTTCAGGACCTCACCCAGATCCGATCTATGGAGGAGAGCATACGGCGGAAAGATCGTCTGGCAGCCGTAGGTCGCGTCGGAGCGGGGCTCGCTCACGAGATCCGCAACCCTTTAGGGGCGATGCGAGGGGCGATCCAAGTGCTGGGATCCAGCATGCCGCCAAATTCCGTTCAGTCGGACCTTATGGGAATTGTGTTGCGGGAATCCGACCGGCTCAACAGCATAATCACCAACTTCCTTAGCTACGCTAAACCAAAGGTTGGCAATCAAACGGAGATCGATGTTCGCGACGCGATCAACGACACCGTTAAGTTGCTGCGGCACAGCCCCGACGTCACTGAGAGCCACTCGATCGAAGAGATCTTACCCTCCGCTCCGGTATTCATTTCTGCAGATCAAACTCAGATACAACAGGTCTTTTGGAACCTCGCCCGCAACGCCCTGCAAGCCATGCCCAACGGAGGCCGACTGCGGATAAAGGTTGAGCGGGCCCCCAGCGATAAAGTGCGAATTATCTTTGAGGATACGGGCCGGGGGATGCCCCCCGAGCAGGTAGAACAGTTGTTTGAGCCATTTTCCACGTCTACCACGGGCGGCACGGGCCTGGGTCTTTCGATCGTTTACCAGATAATTCGAGATCATAATGGTTCGATAAACGTCCGCAGCATCGAAGAAGAAGGCACGACCATCACTATCGAATTGCCGCTGAAAACCGGAGTTGCCGCGGAAGCCTTCGGCGATCAAAACGGGCGATCCCCGATCGAAGCGTACCTTCATGTTAAGAACACCGATAAGGAAGTTTCTCCTTGAACAGTAAGCGGCCTTTCTGTGAAAATATAATTACCGCCGGATTCCTCGGCCGTATCCCGATCTACTCTTTCATCAAAGGCGACCCTGCTTCCGCGATTTGAAGCTAATCCGACAATGTCTAATATCCTGATCGTTGACGACGAGCAAAGCTATCGACAACTACTGTCCCTCGTATTCGAAGGCGATGGGCACAATATCCGCACCGCAACCAATGGACGAGAGGCTCTGGAAAGCATAAAAGCGGAACCGACGGATCTGGTCATCACCGACGTCCGCATGCCGGACATGGACGGAATCGGGCTTTTGCGCGCTGCTCGTGAATATCAGCCTGAGATCGGGGTGGTCCTGATGACAGCATTCGCCTCGGTAGAAACCGCCCGAGAAGCGTTCAAACTGGGCGCAGATGACTTCATCCAGAAACCCTTCGATGTCGATGAGCTTAAGCTTATCGTTAAGAAGACCCTCGAAAAACAGGCCCTGATCAGCGAGAACCAGGCATTCAAACGTGCGCAGAGAGAACGTGGGAGCGTAAAGAATATAATTGGCTCCTCCGCCAGGATGCAGGCGATCTACCAGATGATCGAAACCGTAGCGGAGGTTCAGTCCACCGTTTTGATCAGTGGCGAAAGCGGCACCGGTAAAGAACTGGTCGCGAGGGCGATTCACGATCTTAGCCCGAGAGCCGAAAAGCCCTTCATTTCTATCAATTGCGGTGCTTTCACCGAAACGCTGCTTGAATCTGAGCTGTTCGGTTACGTAAAAGGGGCATTCACAGGTGCTAATACGAACCGCAAAGGACTCTTCGAGGCTGCGAATCGAGGAACAATATTTCTCGATGAAATAGGCGAGATGTCGCCCGCGATGCAGGTCAAACTGCTACGTGTGCTTCAGGAGCGAAAGGTAAGACCGGTCGGAGCTCACGAAGAGTTGTCGGTAGACGCACGTGTTATCGCGGCTACGAATCGGGATCTCAAGCAAATGTCAGCGGAAGGAACATTCAGGGAGGACCTCTTCTACCGTATTTCGGTCATTCCGATCGCATTACCGCCGCTACGCGATCGCCGGGAGGATATTCCGGATCTAGTTAGCCATTTCATCCACAAGTTCTGTTCTCAGACCGGGCGTCAGCTTATTATCTCTCCAAAAGCCATGCAAATGCTTGAAAACTACATGTGGGGCGGCAACGTCCGCGAACTCGAGCATACGATCGAACGGGCAGTAGCGTTAGAACGCGGCACGGAAATAACGGCCGAACGGCTACCGGAACACATCACGAATTACAATCCGGAACGCATAAATGCAGAGTTTGACCTGCCTGAAACGGGACTTAATCTAACTGTTCATCTGGACAATCTGGAAAAAACCTACGTAGTGGAGGCTCTTCGCAAAACCGACGGGAATCAGACAAAGGCGGCCGAACTTCTTCAAATGCAGGTTCGCTCGCTCCGGCACCTACTCGACAAGCACAATCTTCGCTCGCTTTCGGCTCAAATGCGTAATGCCGAATAACAAACAGTGAATATAATTTTGACAGCCCCGGCCTGAGTTCCGGGGCTTTTGTTTTTGTCGCTCAAATGATTAGCAATCGTGGAAGCGGGCTCTGACCGATCCTATCTCGCGGGATCATTCCAAGCCTAATGACACTTTTTGTCATGGAATGATTACCAAAAACTGTTAAAAACGCAGTTGCCTGAATCCCCCGGTTTGTACAGCCACTACAACTCGCAGAGACATAACTCCTGTAGTTGCAATACTTACGCAAGCGAGCCGCCCGTTAAAACTCTTTGGCACGGGCTTTGTATTAGTCAAATCGCCTGGGAAAGGTAGACGAAGACTTATACAAACTTTAGGAGATTGTGAATCAAGAAATGAAAAATCAGAAAGGTTTCTCGCTCATCGAACTTCTGATCGT
>JAEZJR010000108.1 GCA_023415725.1 Acidobacteriota bacterium | reverse complement strand
CGTGACGTCCTCGGTGCCGGCGACGATGCCGATGTCCGCCTTGCCGTCGGCGACGGCGGCGACGATCTCATCGCTCAAGCGCTCTTCGAGATCGATGTTGACGTGCGGATGCGAGGCGAGGAAGTTGCTCAGCGGCTTGCGGCAGGTATATCGTGAATGTCGCTCCTTCGCCCGGTTCCGAATCCACCCATATGTTTCCGCCCGATTGCTTCACGATCCCGTAGACCGTCGAGAGCCCCAGCCCTGTTCCGCGTCCGACCGGTTTGGTCGTGAAGAACGGTTCGAACACGCGCTGCCGGGTTTCGTCGTCCATCCCGACGCCGGTGTCGGTTATCCGCAGCATGACGTAAGGCCCGGGAGTCGAACTCGGGTGTGTCAGGGCATGCTCCCTGTCGAGTTTGACGTTCGCGGTTTCGATCGTGATCGACCCGCCGTTCGGCATCGCATCGCGGGAGTTGATCATCAGATTCATCACCACCTGCGTCAACTGGCCCTGGTCCGCCTTTATCTTCCAAAGGTTGTGAGCAAGCTCTGTAGTGATTGTGATGTCCTCGCCGAGCAGCCGTTTGAGCAGCGACGACGTGTCCGTAACCACGCCGTTTAGGTCGAGCGTCGTCGGCTGCAGTATCTGCCGGCGGCTGAATGCGAGCAATTGCCGGGTCAGCTCCGCCGAGCGCTCGCCGGCCTTTTTGATCTCCTCCACCTGCTTGCGGATCGGATCGCTCGCCGGCAGCTTGCGGATGATCAACTCGCTGTAGCCGTTGATCGCCGTCAGCATGTTATTGAAGTCGTGGGCGAGCCCGCCCGCCAGGATCCCGATCGATTCGAGTTTCTGCGATTGTCTCAACTGCTCCTCGCTGGCGATCAGCGCGGCCTCTGCCTGCTTCTGCTCTGTAATGTCCGCGGCGATCCCGTGCCAGATCACGCTCCCGTCCTTATCTATGGTTGGCGCTCCGTAGGTTTCCACCCAGACCGGACCGCGATTCGGATGGTCGTATTCGTAAACTGCATGAACCGGAGCGAGGCTGGTCAATGCTTCACTCAATATATGCTCGATCGTCGGCAGGTAAGCCGGCTTCACCCGGCTGAACACCGGTTCGGCCGTTCTTCTCAGATCGTCGGGCATGAATCCGAAGACCCGGAAAGAGGCAGTGCTGATGTACGGGAAGGAACGCGTCCCATCCGGGGCTACGCGTAGCGAGAGGATGGCAACAGGCGACGCCTCCGCGGTCTTGTCGAGCCGCTGCCGCTGGATCCGAAGTTCCTCTTCGGCCTTGTGCCTCTCGGTGAAGTCGCGGGCGATCCCCTGAACTGCGACCGGCTTGCCGTCCTCGTAGATCAGTCTTGAATTGACCTCCAAGGGTATCCGCCGTCCGTCCTTGGCGATGAGTTCGGTCTCGTAGATCGTGGAGGCGTCCTTGGCGAGCTTCCTCGCGATCATCTCGCTTGCCTGTTCCATGAATTCCGGAGCCACGACGTCGGCCAGGTGCAGTTGCTTTGCTTCCCGCTCGGTGTAACCCATAATCCGTTCGCCCGCGTGGTTCAGCGAAGTGAACCGCCCTTTCAGGTCGTGCGTGTAAATGATGTCGTTCGCGTTGTCGACCAATTCGCGGTATTTCGCCTCGCTGCGTTTGAGGTCCCTTTCCGCGCGCAAACGGCCGGTGATGTCGTTGGCCAGAACCAGGCGGGCCTGCTTGCCCTCGAATTCCAGCGCGTGCGAGGTGATCTGGACGTTTATGACAGTGCCGTCCTTCTTTACATGCCGCCATTGCCCGGTGACATCGGAGTGCCGCCCCGCCCTGCGTGCACGTTCGATCACGAGCCCGACATCCTCTGAAGGGCGAATATCCGTTATCTTCATCGCACGGAACTCTTCGGAGCTGTAGCCGTAGTGGTCCACAGCCGAGTCGTTGACCGCCAGGAAGCGAAGCGTTTCGACGTCGTAGACCCACATCGGGTACGGGTTGTTCTCGAACAAGTGACGGTACCTGACCTCCGACTCACGCAGGGCATTTTCGGCCCGCCGCATCTCTGTGATATCCCGTGAGGTTTGGAGAACTACCTTCCGCCCGTCTAGTTCGATCAATTGGGCGCGACTGTCCACGAGGACATGTTCGCCGGAACTGGTGGTCTGCGTTACCTCACCCTTCCAAACGCCCTTGGCCAGAAGTTCGTCGCGCACCTCCTCCACCGGGACGGGGTAGCGGGTCTTGAGAACTTCGTACGCGAACCTGCCCAACACTTCCTCGCGCTTGTAGCCGTACAACCGTTCGCAGCCGAGGTTCCATTCGATCACTCCGCGCTCGAGATCCCACGCGAAGATCGCTTCGTGGGCTTGCTCGATCAGCAGGGCCTGATGCTTCATCGCGGTGTCCATCCGGCGCTGCTCGGTGACGTCCACCATCAGCCCTCGAAGTTTCACCGGTTTTCCGTCGTCGTCCGTCACGACGGAAACGATGTCCCGCAAGAATACGAGCCTCCCGTCCGCGGCCGTCATTCGGTACTCGAAGGTGTGCCCTTCCCCTTTGGCCGTTTCGGAAGCACAGTAATTGATCGCCCAGTCCCGGTCCTCCGGGTGGATCTTCGACTCCCAAAAACCTTTCTCGTACCACCTCTCGACCGGGTAGCCGAGGATCGCTTCCGCCTGGCGGCTGACGAAATTGAAGGTCATCGTCGCGATGTCGACTTCCCAAACGATACCTTCGACCGTGTTTATAAGATCCGAGTATTGCCGTTCCGATTCGATGAGAGCCGCTTCGATCCGCTGCCTTTCCGTGATGTCGCGTGAGACCCCGAGCACCGAGGTGATCTCGCCCTCGGGGTTGCGGATCGGCGTCGTGCACATCTCCATCTGCCTGCGGGTTCCTTTGAAACCGGTGATGCGGTAGTTCACGTTCATGGTTTCACCGGAGAACGACCGCTGGATCGAATCCCTCAGAATGCCGAGGTCGCTTGGCTCGACCGCACGGAATATCTTCGTACCCAGGACGTCTTCCTCGCGATCGGCCTCCAGCATCGCTACCCCGGCCGGGTTGATGTCCAGCACCTCACCCCTGGAGTTGAAAACTTTGACGCATTGCGGTTCAGCATTGAGTACGGCTCGGAGGTATTCCTCGCGTTCCCGAACGGCGATCTCCGCCTGCTTTTTCTCCGTGATGTCCTTTACAGCACCGACTATCGCGGTGATCCGTCCGAGTTCGTCATTCCACACGGGCCGGGCTAACCGGCACACCCACGTTATCGAACCGTCGGGCCTTACCACTCGAAGTTCCGTTTCGACCTGTTTCCCCTCGAAGACCGCGTTCGTGTCGTTATCCTCTGTTTCCCGGTCGTCCGGGTGCAAAATGTCACGCCATGTTCCGCCGGCCCTGAAGTACTCCTCACCACGCCCGGTGATCTCCTCAAGAGCTCCGGCGACCCAGTCCATTTTCGGAACGCCATCCTCACCGACCTTCGCGGCGAACATGTAATCCGCCGACATCGTCGAGACGAGCCTGTACCTCTCTTCGGCTATCCGCTGTTTCGTGATGTCCCTCAGAGCGCAGATCCAACGGTAACCCCCGTCTTCGCCGGGGACCGGCACTCCGTTCGCCGCGTAGTGCCGGTAGCTTCCGTCCTTGCTTCTGATCCTCAGTTCCAGCGAAACGGGTTCGCGGTTTGCGAGTGCCGCTGCGTAGCGGGTTTGCACTCGTACGCGGTCGTCCGGGTGAACACACTCGACCCACCCGTATTTCAGGCTTTCCTCGTACCCCTGACCGGTCAGCTCTACCCACCAGTGAGGGAACTCGGTCAGGTTCGCTCGCTCATCTAATTGCCAGACGTATTCGGTCGTCGCCTGCACGAGTGCGCGAAAGTTGTGCTCGGACCTTTCGAGAGCATCCTTCTGGCGCTTGAACTCCGTGATGTCGCGGACGAAGCCGGTGAACACATGCTTTCCGCCCTTGCGGTATTCCCCGAATGAGATCTCCACGATCAGTTCGGTACCGTCCTTCCGCCGTGCTGTCGCATCCACGGCCGTCCAGTCGAGCGTTTTCTTGCCAGACCCGAGGTATTCCTCCATCCGGGCCTTCTGTATCTCAGCTTCTTCCGGCGAAAAAAGCTCCCAGCTCCGCTTGCCGATGAGTTCCTCGCTCTTGTACCCGAGCATTTTCTCGAGTGCCGGATTTACGAAGAGGATCGTGCAGGTCTCATCGATCGAGATGACACCGTCCGCGGCGGTCTCCGCCATCACGCGGTAACGTTCCTCCGCCTCGATGAGGGCTTCCTCAGCCTGCTTGTCGCGTGTTATGTCGCGAATCGTGCCTACTAGTCGTGCGGGTTCGCCGCGCTCGTCGTACTCGCATTTGCCGCTCGAGGCGACCCAGCGGATTCCGTTGCCCCGGCTCCGTATCTTCAGGCGTATGTCGAACGAGCGCCGTTGTGCGATCGCTCGCTCGATCGTTTCACGCACGTAGTCGAGGTCCTCGGGCACCACCATTTCGCTCAGTACCGATGAACTGCTCCCCGCGACCGTGAGGCCGAATATCGCCGATGTTTCCGGCGACCAGACCGCATCGCCGGTCTCGATGTCCAGCTCCCAGGCACCGATACCGGCGGCCTTCAGGGCGAGACGCAGCCGGTCCTCACTTTCTGCTAGAGCTTTCTCCGCGGACCGCTTTTCGCGCCTGTTTTCCGTTTCCAGGATCGCTCTCGTCACGGTCGGGACGATGCGTTCGAGATCGTCCTTCATCAGGTAATCGCTCACGCCGAGCCGCATCGCGGCCACCGCCGTGTCTTGATCGATGGTCCCCGAAACAATGATGAACGGTACGTCCAGCCCGGCATCATTGACCATCTCGAAGGCCTCCAACCCGGTAAGCCCCGGTAGCTTATAACCCGAGATGATGACATCCCACGGACCCGACGACAGGGACGAGTGGAACTCCGCCTCGTCGGCCGCCCGCCTCCAGTCCAGGTCGAAGCCTTTTTCGAGCGCGCAGCGTATGCGGCGCGACTCCTCCTCGGCCTGTTCCAGGTTCAAAATTCGAATGCTCTTCATCGGGTGAATTGACCGGCCGGAAACGGGTGAGATCTCTGGCGGACAAGGGCCGCGGGCCCTGAGGCGGCGTATGGGTACGGCAAAAAGGGACAACCCCTCAGGGAAAAACTCCGCACGCGAGGGGAGAATTGGTACACACCAACGCCCCGCACATCCGCTCGGTCCAGAAATTACAGCCTTTCGGCGATCAGCCGCCTATAGGCGCGCAATCCCTATGCCTGAGCTAAGTAAGCGACCGGGGCTAGAGGAAGGATATATTTATTCTGTTATAATTCGAAACCAGTATGAGTTTCCTCCCTCAAGCCCTCGTTGTGGACGACGAAGCGTCCGTCCGCGGTTTCATTTCCGAAGTGCTCAGATCCGACGACTGGCAGGTCATCGAGGCGGATTCCGCCGAGGCGGCATTCGCGGCAATGGCCGGTCGGGAATTCGATCTTGTATTTTGTGATGTGATGCTGGGGGCGAGCGACGGATACACCGTGCTTCGCCGTCTTCGCGATGAGCAGCCCCATGCCAGATGTGTCCTGATGACGGGCCACGGCTCTGCGGCGGGAGCCCTCGACGCCACCGCGATCGGAGCGTTCGATTACCTACTGAAGCCGTTCTCTGTCGCGGACATACTTCGCATCTCCTCGCTGGTTCGCGAGCAGATCGAGCTTCGTCGTGGCCAGTCTGTGCCTGATCCGCGAGAGATCACCTCCGCTCCCGGCTATCGCTCCGACATCCCGCTCATCGGCCAGAGCCCGAAGTTCGTCGAATGCCTCAAGATGGTCGGACGCGTCGCACCGACGAGCCTCCCGGTGCTCATCACGGGCGAATCAGGCACAGGGAAGGAGATCGTCGCCAACGCCGTGCACCGCCGCAGCAACAGGGCGAACGGCCCTTTCGTCACCGTGAACTGCGGCGCGATCCCGGTTGAACTCATCGAATCGGAGTTGTTCGGCCACGCGAAAGGATCGTTTACGGGGGCGACGGCCGACCGCGTCGGATTGTGGGAGGAGGCCAACGGCGGGACGATATTCCTCGACGAGATCACCGAAACGCAGCCGCTCTTCCAGGTGAAACTCCTCCGGGCACTGCAAGAGAATGAGATCCGGCGTGTGGGCTCCAACAAAACGATACGCGCCGATGCCCGCGTCATCTGCGCGACGAACCGCGATATCGAGAAGGAGGTCGAGGTGGGCCGCTTCCGTCAGGACCTTATGTACAGGCTCAACGCTGTGACGATCAAACTGCCCCCTCTGCGAGAGCGCGTGGAGGATATCCCGTTGCTCGCCGCCCACTTCGCCCGCAGGTCCGCCCCCTCACCGGTCCGGTTCTCTTCGGAGGCACTCATCGTGCTCACGCGTTACAACTGGCCGGGGAACGTTCGCGAACTTGAAAATGCGGTGCTCCACGCCGTTTCCATGGCCGACGACGTGATCTACCCGGAGCACCTGCCCGAACGCATCCGCGTTTCGCTCGGGTCCGCGGCCGAATCGGACGGTGCGGCCAGTACGTTTGCCGGATTGAACGGGGCCGCCTCCACATATCCCACACTGGCCGAAATGGAGGTCCGCTACGTCACGCGTGTGCTCGAATCCACGAATGGGAACAAGCAGGCCGCCGCTAAGATCCTCGATATCGACCGCAAGACCCTTAGCCGCATCGTCGCCCGCGGGAACGATGCCGACGCGGGTTGAGGAATCCCTCCCCAATGTTCAGTTCAGAATGAGGCAATTTTCCCCGCCTTCCCATTCTCATTAACCGCGAACTCCTTTAATTTCCGCATTTGTCCTGAGGCACGGGGCTTGCTCCATCTAGGGCACCTCGGCCTTCCCATAGATTGCCGATCCTCACAAAACCCGATAAAAGAAGAGCCTCCCCCGGACCAACAAGTTCGGGGGAGCATCTTCCAAAAAGTTCTAAATGATGCCCCCAGACATGAACTTCTCCCAGCCAAATTTAAAGATCCTGCTTATCGGCCGCGGGCTTCGATCCGTCGACCAGATGCTCCATACCTTCGAGATGATCTCCGCCGAGGTGCTCTTTGCGGACACAGGCTCCGAGGGGTTGGAACTGATGTCGATCGAGCCCCCGGATGTGATCGTTTGTGACCTCCGCCTGCCCGACGTCTCGGCGGCCGAGCTTTTCTCGGCGCTTCGTTCCAGCCGTCGCCTTTCGCGGATCCCGCTGGTGTTCGCCGGCGAGACCCAGCCCGGGCTCGACACCGCCTTCGACGCGCTCCATGCCGGGGCTGACGACGTTTTTACCGAGCATTTCAGTGCCGACGGTTTTCTTGCAAAACTCATGTGGGCGATCGAGCACCGGAACAACGAAGATCAGCGTCGCGAGCGTTTCGATCGGCTCAAAGCCAAGCATTTGCAGACGATCGAGATCGTTCGCGAGACCTCCGAGCTTTTCCGGTCCCTCGCCGAAGATGACGGAATGGCCCCGTCAGGCGTGATGGAGCAGCGGATCGAGTTCGGGATGAGCATGATATCCGGGCTGACCGCCGTGCTCGAGGAGCAGATCCGCACGATCGAGGAGTGGCTCGAACCCGAGACGGCACTTCGCGGGCAAACTGCAACGGTATCCGAGATCGAGGTCCAGGAAACGGCCTACGCCTCGTAACAATTCCGATCTTGTAAACGAGAAAAGGTGGCCCATTGCGTGGCCGCCTTTTTTAATTGAAATTTGAGCGCAAAAAAGCGGCTCCGTGTTTCATTACGGAGCCGCGGTCGGAGTTATATGGAGAAAACTATGGGTTACCCGAGGGAACAAATTGGAGGAGATTACGATCCGAAGCTGGGCTGCTTTGGTGGATCGGTCAATCGAAGCGTATAAGTACGGCGGGTTGCTATTTCGTCAACGTCCTATTGGGACCAAAATCAAAGAACTTGTGTGAAACACCGGGTGGGAGTCCGGTGATCCCTTCGGCCGTGTGAGGCCGGCTTTCTCGCCGGTCGGTTATCGACTCGGCTCGAACATTTATGATTTCAAATTGCCTGGAAGAGGAAAGGGCCGTGGGAGCAGCCCGTCCTGCAATTCCCGGCAGCGAGGCGGGAGGCCCGCTGCCATTTACTCTGGGTCATCGATCCTTCTCGGTGTATCGATTTCCGCAGAGCTATAGAGCAACGCCCGTGCCACTAATGCTACTCAGGGAAAACCCCTAATTTACTGGGGAATTTTCCTTAGGCGGATCGCCCTCCGGATCTAAGTGGGGAATTATGGTGCGGTACCTTTTTCCGGGGTGGGGAGAAATGGGACGCACCGCGGCTCTGCCGTGCACCTTGCTCGCGACGAGCTTTTTGAATATCCTTTCCCTCAACTGAGTCCCTTTCCTCGCCCCGCAAACTATGAAAAGCACCCTTTCCTTGGTTCTGGCAATCGCACTCCTAGCTTTCTCTGCCTTTTCGCAGGAGAAACTGCTGACGGTCGACGATATCTTCAGCCCCTACCCGGCGGTTCGCGTGCCGTTCGGCGGGTCGACCGTTCGCGTGACGTGGACCGCCGACGGTAAGTCGTTCCGCCAGATGCAGGATGGGAAGCTCGTGCGGGTGAACGCGGAAACGGGCGAGGCCTCACCTTTCTACGATACTGCCCGGTTCGCGCAAGTACTTCAGTCTTCGGTAGGTATCTCCGCCGACGAGGCAAACCGTATCGCTAACTCCATCTCGCTGCAATTCGACCCGAAAGAAACGGCGATCCTGCTCGATCACGCGGGCGACCTCTGGTACTACTCGCTTTTTTCGGCACGAATGCGTCGCTTGACCAACACGCCACGGCTTCCCGAACTTGAGGCCATCTTCAGCCCCGACGGCAAATGGATCAGCTTCGTTCGGGGGAACAACCTCTTCGTCGTGAACACCGCCGGCGGACGTGAAAAGCAGATCACCCGCGACGGCGGCGAGAAGATCTACAACGGTTACCTCGATTGGGTTTACGAGGAGGAGCTCTACGGCCGCGGCCAGAAACGCGGCTACTGGTGGGCGCCCGATTCCACCCGGATCGCCTTCCTGCGTCTCGACGATACGAAGGTCCCGAACTTCGTCCTCCCCGACGACACCGTCACCGACCAGCGCGTCGAAACCTCCGCCTACCCGCAGCCCGGCGACCCGAACCCGGTCGTCCGCCTCGGCATCGCCAACGTTCTGCCGCCAAGCCCGCCCGTCCGCTGGGCAAATCTAACTGCATATAGACCCGATGACCTCCTGATCGGCCGAGTCGCCTGGTCACCGGACAGCCGTTCCGTCTTTTATCAGGCTCAGAACCGCGAGCAGACGTTCCTCGATCTCGCCGCCGCTAATGCCCTCAACGGCGTGAGCCGAGTCCTTTTCAAGGAAACGAGCCCCGCCTGGGTCGGCATAAATGACGATCCTAAATTCCTCAACGATGGATCGTTCATCTGGCAATCCGACCGCGACGGCTGGAGCCACCTCTACCACTATCGCCCGGACGGTACGCTTATACGCAAGTTGACGGAAGGGAAATGGGAGGTCCGCAGCATCCAGGGCATCGACCAAGCCGCCGGCTGGGTCTATTTCACCGGGACCAAGGACAGCTACATCGCCGAGAACATCTACCGCATTAAGATCGCCGATGGCCGCGTCGAGCGCTTGTCGCAGGGCGACGGCTCCCACTCGGCGCTCTTCAACCCCGCAATGACCCACTACGTCGGCGGTTGGAGCGACATCAATACTCCGCCGAAGCAGCGGCTTCACAGGGCCGATGGATCGCTGGTGCGCACGATCAACGACAACTTTGTCGGCGCCCTCGCTCAATACAAACTCGGCTCAACGGACTTCCTCAATGTGAAAACGCGCGACGGATTCGACATGGAGGCGATGATGATCCGCCCGCCCGATTTCGACGCGAACAGGAAATATCCCGTCTTCATCTTCACTTACGCCGGCCCGCAGGCCCCGCAGGTGCGAAACGGCTGGGGTGGAAGCCGATATATGTGGTTCCAGATGCTGGCTCAGAAGGGCTACGTCGTCTGGGTCTGCGACAACCGCACCGCGAGCGGCAAAGGCGCCGGTTCCGCGTGGCCCGCCTACAAGAACCTCGGCGAGCTCGAACTCCGGGACATCGAGGACGGCATCTCGTACCTAAAATCGCTCACCTTCATCGACCCCGACCGCATCGGCATGTTCGGCTGGAGCTACGGCGGTTTCATGACCTCGTACGCGATGACGCACAGCAAGTCGTTCAAGATGGGCATCGCCGGCGGTTCGGTCACCGACTGGTCGCTCTACGATTCCATCTACACCGAACGCCTCATGCGCACCCCGCAGAACAACCGCGAAGGCTACGAACGCTCCAGCGTGCTGAAAGCCGCCAAAGACCTATCGGGCCGCCTCCTCCTCATCCACGGCGCCATGGACGACAACGTGCACATGCAGAACACCACCCGGCTCGCCTACGAACTCCAAAAGGCCGGCAAACAATTCGACCTTATGATCTACCCGACCCAACGCCACGGCGTCACCAACCCGCCGCAGGTTCATCATATGTACACGATGATGACGGATTATGTGTTGAAAAATCTATAACTCACATGGGATATGACATTGAAATCGTCGGGCGTTGTACAGATGGCCAACTGGATTGGGAAAACTCCATATTCCTCGGTGAGGCAGACGGCGAAGGTTGGGAGGAGCTACACCAAAAGGTATTCATGTTTACCAGCTTCACCGAGTTTATTGAGCAAGGCGGAGATCGCAGTAACTGGGATACGTTCGACAACGAACAAGTAAAGCGATCTGCAGATAAATTCCCCTTATTGACTCGGCTGCATGATTGGTACGCTGATGCTCTCTTTTTAGAGAATGAAATAGGATCGCTTTACGAAGAGATTGAGCGAGCCCAGACAATTCTGCCGAATAATGCTTTGGTTACTCAACTGATAAGCGCGATCAAGATCGCAACTCAAAGAACCGCCTGCATTTCCTTTATCGCTGACTAGTTAAATCTCGGAGAAATTAAATGGGTAAACTCTTACGACCTCTTTTGATCACTGCATCCTTCTTTGTCCTTATTTCAGGATCATCAGCCCAGATCACCGACAAGCGCATCGACGAGATCGACCATCTTTACGAGCAGACCAACGAAGCGATCCGGGTCGCTGAGGAGAATGCTCCGTATTCGGAGAAATACGTCCTCGAGATCGCGGTGAACAAGACCGGGAACTCGTACCCGGCGGTGGGGGCATATTCGAACGTGACGCGGTTCCACTACACCTTCGCCGACCGCGAAAAGAACCCGTACCCGAACCGCTTGATGAAGGCGTCGGTCGTAACGAAACGCGCCGCCTTGATCACGACCAGCGATTTCCTCTATAACCCGGCAGGCCAACTGGTTTACGGCATCGTCCGCACCGACGGGGAGGAGCAGCGCGAAACTCGCCTTTACTTCGCCGCCGGCCTGCTCATCCGCCTGATCGACGGCGGGAGGGAAGTGAACGTCCGGAATCGTAATGTCCTCGCCACCTCCGCCGCGTTCAAACGTGAATCCGCCCGCCTCACCGCACTTTTCGCCGCAGCTCTCAAAGAAGGCCTATAGCCAACTAACGAAACGGCTTACGGCCGAACGAAAAGTTCAGAACAATAGAGAACAAATTTTCGATGACTTTTGCCCTCCGTTGCGATAGTATTTCGCGCTACGCCTCACATCATTTCTGTCCGGATCGCTTCGGCGATCCCGGGAGGGCGAATGGCGATCAGGGGATATGCGGTTTTGTTCCTCGGTTCACTGCTCTTAGCGGCGGCTGTCCCTCAAACCGCGTCGCAGGCGAAAAAGAGTGACGATGTTCCTGCGTTCGGCTCAAGCCTCAATGACCCGCCCCGTGAACGCAAGAAGAACAAGACCCCGCAACCCCAGCAGCGACCGCAGTTCCCCGTCGCAGATGCTCCTCCGCAGGAGGGATCCGAGATCCGTGTCGATACCGACCTCGTGCTTAGCGACATCCTCGTGCTCGACAAAAAGGGCCAGCCCGTGCGCGGCCTTACGGCGAGCGACTTCTCCATCCTCGAGGACGACCGCGAGCAAAGTATAGCGGTCTTCACAAACGATGCGCGCGAGGTGCCGCGGTCCATCATCCTCGTCATCGACTACAGCCTCAGCCAGCTCCCCCACATCGAGAACAGCGTCGAGGCCGCGAAGGTCCTCGTCGATAAGCTGAAGCCGTTCGACAGGATGGCGATCGTCACCGACGACGTCCAGCTCCTGATCGATTACACCTCAGACAAGGAGGCCCTCAAATCCCGGCTCGATGCTCTCAGGGAAAAGGCGTTGAAGGGTGAATTCGGCATCAGCAGGCAATACAGTTCGCTCCTCGCCGCGCTGAACGAGCGCTGTGCCCGCGACGGGAGCCGCCAGATAGTCATATTCCAGACGGACGGCGACGAGTTCCAGACGCTCTGGAGAAAGGACCGCTTCAGGCAGACCCTCTTCTCATTCGACGACATCACCGACGCGGCCCTCGGTGCCGGCGTTACGGTTTACACTGTTTACACGGGCCTCGTCCTCTCAGGGCTTTCCGAAGGCGAAAAACTGCGCAAGACCGAGGCGGCCTTAAACCGTTCCCGCAGGCTCTATTCGATCGCGAGGAACAAGCCCGAAATGCAGGATGAGATAGATTTCTCTTCGAATTATGTGCGGGCGACAGCGCGGCAAAAAGAGCTGGACGCCGAATCGCTAGAGAAGCTGGCCACCGTCACCGGCGGGATGGCTCAATCGCTCGAGCAACCGGACCAGGCCCCGCAGGTATACGATCGTATCCTCTCCGACATCGACCGGCGCTATCTGATCGGCTATTACCCGGCCAATCAGGCGCGGGACGGACGCGAGCGTGAGGTCAGGATCACCATCAGGGGTCGCAGCGACTACAAGATCATAGGCCGCAAATCTTACTTCGCACCGCTTCAATAGAATTTTCCAGGCTTACCGTGATCCCGAGATAAGGACCGCATCGCGGATCTGCGTGCCCCTCGCGACGTACAGTTTCTTCCCGTCGAGCGAATAAACGAAGTTGTAAATGCTTGCGATGTTGAAGTTGGTGAACTGCCTCGGCGCTTCCCCGTCGATCGGTTGAAGCCAGATATTCGAAACACCTTTTTTCGTGACGATATAGGCGACAGCCTTCCCATCCGGGGTCCAGCGGGCTCCCGAGTTAAGCCACGCCTGAGGGAGGGCTCGGAACGACTTGATCAGCGTTCCGTCCTCCGCCGACAAAATGTGGATCGTCTTTTGGTCCTCGACGCAAGAAAGCATCTTATCGTCCGGTGAAAAATGAGGCATCAGGCAGTTGTTCTGTTTCAAACGGACGGGCTCGCCGCCGCTGATCGGGATCTTCCATAGCGAAATGTCAGCTTCCTTAACCGGCACCGCCAGGCTCCCATACGCAACCCAATTCCCGTCGTTGGAGATGGAGGAGTCGACCTCTCTGCTTCCGCCGAAAGTAAGCTGCGTCAGATCGCTACCGTCCGCGTTGACTCTGAAGAGATGTGAATAAGGCCAATCGTAGATCGAAAATACAAGATTCGAGCTGCCGCGCGATGTCCGTGGTTCATCGGGGATGACCCTGTCGGCCAATAGGGGCTTCTGGTCCGAGCCGTCCGGATCCATTACGAAGATATTGGTGTTGTCGCCGGAACTGCCCACAAAAGCGAGCCGTCCGTCAGCAAGCTGAGCCATGCCGGCCCGCCCGTCGCTGGTCCCGGAAGTCAAATGGAAGGCTGAGTGCGAATCGCCGTTCGCGTCCATCACCCATATCTGCGACGAACGGTTATAAGGAACGGTCAGGACCGAACCGTCGTCCGTCACGCCAATGCTGTCCGCTTGCTGCCGGGCGGTCGCGTCCGCGGTCACCCGGTGCGAGCGGCCGTCCGGACCGGAAACGAAATAGAGCTGATCTCTCAGCGACGTTAACCGTTCCCCCTTTTTTGTGCCGATCAAGTAAAACCCGCCGCCATCCGACCGCCACATAATGCGATGACAGGTATCCCAGCTCTCGTCTGACACCTCTCTCACCGATCCGTCCTCGATACTCAGTGCAGAAAGCACAAAATTCCCGGCTTCACCTGTCAGCGATCTGGCGAAGGCGATCGTGTTCCCGTCCGGCGACCATGCAGGAGAGGTGATGTAGGTGCCGGGCTCTGTGTAGATAACGCGTTCTTGGCCCGTACCGTCGCTCGCCCTGATAACGAATTGTGTTTCGTTTTTCGTTTTGTCATGCCGCGAATAGACCAGTTCGCGGCCGTCGGGTGAGAACGAGACGGCGGAATTGATATTCGTAAGTATTTTCGCGGTCGCCCCGCCGAGTTTCGGCACCCGGTACAACGAGTTTGCGTCACTGAACGGATCGGAAGCGAGATAATATACGAATCCACCGTCCGGAGAGAAGGCCGTGCAGCAAAGCGGCTTTTCAGAGGCGGGGATTATCTCGACGCGGCTCGAATAACCGGTTTGCTGGAGCCACATCCTATACTCCGGGCCCGATTCGACATAGACAAAGTACTGCCCGTCCCTGGAGATCGTTGCGGCGAGGACCTCATTACCATTCGTCAGCCTCAGAACGTTCTGCTCTGGTACGCCCTTGTCGCGAACCGTGCTTCCGGAGCGAGACAGGAACATCGCCGTGGAAACGGCGACGATCACGAAAAGGCCCATAAGCCCGATCGCGATCGCTCCGAACTGCGAGCGGGCCTTTGGGTGGCCCATGAGGGCAGGGGCGGGTTCCGCCGTCCCATTACGCCGTTTCCGATCGAACAGGGTGATGACGTCACCGCGGCGCTCGCCGTGGACGCCGCTTTCTATCTGAATCGTCTCATTGGTCCCGCCAGTGGTTTCGATCCGAAAATCGTCCGAATCAAAGCGATAGCCTCGCTTGCGTAGTGTCTCGATGTACGGCCGACCCCCCGAGCGTTCGCCGAGCGTTTTCCTGATTAGGTAAAGGTACTGCGTCAGGTTCGATTCCTCGACGGCCGAGCCCTTCCATACCGCCTCGATCAGTTCCTCTTTCCCTACGATGTCGCCCCGGTTGAGCACCAGCGCCAAT
>JAEZJR010000075.1 GCA_023415725.1 Acidobacteriota bacterium | reverse complement strand
CGGAGCTCGAGGCGGCATCGACGACATGTTCGAGCGTCTTCCCGTGATCTCGGTCGCCGACCTGAAGCCCGGTGACGTTATCGCAGTGTCGAGCTCGAAGAACGGCTCGGACACGCATGTGACGGCCATAAAGATATTGGCCGGTGTGGGCCCGTTCATTGCGGCGGCGCAAGCACAGGCTGCGGCCCAGGGCGGTCGCGGCGGCAACAGGGGCGGCGGAGGCCAAGGTGCCTTCACGATCCCCGGCCTCGACGGATTTGATTTTGGTAACTAATACCTGGGCGGCGGCCCGATCGGCCGCTGCCATTTTATAAATAGCGGGACTGATACAATGAGATCCATTAAATTTTCCATTTTTAGCGTCTTTATAGCGCTCGCTCTTTGCGTGTCGACGTTTGCTCAGGGCAACGGAAACCTCTCCGGCCAGGTACAGGATACGCTTGGGGCCGTAGTGGTCGGTGCTAGCGTGACTGTCGTTGATGCGGCCGGCAAGGAGAAGGTCACTACGACGAACAGCCGCGGTGAATTCACGATGAACGGGCTCGCCCCCGGTAAATACACCGTAAAGGTCAAAGCCGAAAGGTTCGAGCTTTACGAAAACACCGAGGTGGAGATCTCGGCCGGAGAAAAGACCGAGTTGGTCGTGCCCCTTTCGGTGGGCGGCGTTGAGGAGTCGGTCGACATTTCGAGCGGCGACTCAATATCGACCGACCCCGAAAACAACGCCAGCGCCACCGTGCTGAAGGACAAGGACCTTGAAACTCTTCCGGATGACCCGGATGAACTTGAGGCAGCCCTCCAGGCACTTGCCGGTGCTTCGGCCGGGCCGAACGGCGGACAGATCTACATCGACGGGTTCACCGGCGGCCGCCTTCCTCCCAAGGAATCGATCCGCGAGATCCGCATCAACAACAATCCTTTCTCGGCCGAATACGACCGTATGGGCTTCGGCCGCATCGAGATCCTGACGCGTCCCGGATCCGACAAGTTCCGCGGGAACGCTTTCTTTAATTTCAACGACGAGAGTCTCAACTCCCGCAACCCGTTCTCGATCAACCGTGCCCCGAGCCAGATGCGTGCGTTCGGCGTTAATGTTTCGGGACCGATCGTGAAAGGTAAGGCTTCTTACTTCGTCGACGTCAACAAACGCGACGTGGACAACAACGCCGTGGTCAACGCTCTGATACTTGACCCGAACCTGAACGTTATCCCGTTCCAGCAGGAATTCCAGGTGCCGAGCCGCCGGCTCTCGATCAGCCCGCGTCTGGATTACGCGATCAACGACAAGAACACGCTCGTTTTCCGTTACAGCTTCAATAAGAGTTCTGCGGAGAATCAGGGGATAGGCAACCTTACGCTGCCGTCGCGTGCTTCGGAATCGAGCAGCCTGGAGCACGAGTTCCGTATTACGGAAACAGCGATCATAAACCCGAAGACGGTGAACGAGACCCGCTTTGAGTATTCCTTCAACAAGCGTAATCAGTTCGGTGATAACACGATACCGTCGATCAACGTTTCGGATGCATTCTCCGGCGGCGGTGCAACGGTCGGTAACAGCTTCAACCGCAACAACACGTGGGAACTGCAGAATTACACGACGACCACACTCGGTGCCTCGAGCCAGCACACGCTTAAATTTGGCGGGCGGATCCGTTCGGTAAATATCACCGATCGTTCTGAAAACGGTTTCGGGGGCAGCTTCCTGTTCTCGGGTACAAGATCCGGCTTCACAACGATCGAGACACCCCTCAACCAGTATATCGGTGCCTTGCTAGGGGAATCTTTTCCGACGCAGTATTCGGTTACGGTCGGTAATCCGGAACAAAAGGTTTCGCGTACGGACGTTGGCCTTTTCGTTTCGGACGACTGGCGTGTCAGTCCGGCCCTTACCTTGAGCGCCGGTTTGCGTTACGAGAATCAGACCAATATCAGCGACAACACGAATTTCGCGCCGAGATTCTCGGTGGCTTGGTCACCGGGAGCTGGTGGGGCACGCTCGCCCAAGACGGTATTCCGCGGCGGGTTCGGAGTGTTCTACGATCGTTTCAGTGAGAACACGACACTGCAGGCGTTGCGGTTCAATGGAACTGAACAGATCAACCTGGTCGTCTCGGCGAACGAAGCGGATCCGGTCCGTCGTGCCGCGGCGCTGGCCCTTCTTCAGCAGCCGGTCTTTTCGCTTAGTGGTGTGACCAACATCCCGACGGTCGATCAGATCCAGGCTGCCCTTCCGCAGTCGAACGTTATACGCACGATCGCTGACGACCTTAAGGTGCCGGTGACCTACCAGGGAGCGTTCGTTGTCGAAAGGGAATTGGTCCCGAGGACGACCGCAGCGTTCTCCTACATCGTGTCGCGGACGAACAACTTCATCCGGATGCGGAACATCAATGCCCCGATCTGTCCTGAGCAGCTCAACTGCAACGATGCTCCCCTCCCGTTCCCGAACAGCGGCCCGATCTATCAATACGAATCGACTGGTACGCTTGATCAGAACCGGTTCAACTTTAACATCCGCTCGAACTTCAATCCGAGGTATACGTTGTTCGCTAACTACAGCCTTGGGTTCTCGCGGAACGATACGGACGGTGGTTTCCCCGCATACTCGTACGATCTTACGGACGAGTTCGGTCGTGCGAGCTTCGACACGCGGCACAGCTTCGTGATCGGCGGGAACGTTCAGGCTCCCTGGGGAATCTCGCTGAACCCGTTCATCACCTATAACTCGGGTCGCCCGTTCAACATCACTCTCGGGCAGGACTTGAACGGCGACCGTCAGTTCACCGAACGACCTACCTTTGGCCAGTTGGGTGCACGTTGTGACGAACTCGGCCTTACGTATTCATACTGCGATGTCTCCGGATACGATCCGAACGAGATCATCCCGAGGAACTTCGGCCGTGGGCCGCAGTACTTCGGTGTGAACATGCGTGTCAGCAAGACCTTCAGCTTCGGTAAGACCGAAGGCGGCGACTCGGCTGCCAACACCGGCGGCGGACAAGGCGGTAGCGGTCGCGGCGGACGCGGGGGTGGCATGGGCGGCCCCGGCGGTGGAGGCCGTATGGTGATGATGGGCGGCGGCCCGGGCGGTTTCGGCGGCGGTGGCCGCAAGCCTTACAACCTGAATCTCAGCATCAACTTCAATAACCTGTTGAACAAGGTGAACTTCGCCCCGCCGATCGGGAACATCTCCTCTGGCCGGTTTGGTGAGTACACCTCGATCACCGGTGGTTTCGGTGGTTTCGGCCCCGGCGGTGGCGGTGGCGGAGCATCTGCAAATCGCAGGATCGAGCTTTCGGCACGGTTCAGTTGGTAGGCCAAGCTCAACTCTAATTACTCGCCGGGAACGTTGTGTTCCCGGCGTTTTTTGTTAACATCCCGGTATGAAATTTTATCTCATTGCGGTTTTCGCCGTTCTTCTGATGACGCTCGTTTCGGCTGCCCAATCCCGTGGACCGGCGGTGAAGGCGGGAGCAGGGGCGGATGCGGAAAGTATCGCGAAGGCGGCGTTTCAAGCCCACGGGGGCGAGAAGCTCAAGAAACTGAAAACCCTGGTCGTTCGGGGATCGGTTGATGTGACTTCGTCGGCTTTCAATCAGGCGATCGCGGGCGGATTCTCTACGGTAATCTCGGGGAATAAATACATACTCGACATTCAGACGCCGTTTCAGTCGCTGAAGCAGGTATTTGATGGAGAGAACACTGTGTCCTCGATTCCGGGAATTACTTTGCCGCCGGTCACGTCGCTGGGCTTCCCGATGCTGCCGCGGTTCGGCGATACGGGTTATGTCGTGTCGGCTTTGCCTGAGGATAAGCGAAAGCAGAAGGGTTTCCGGTTGACCGCACCGGATGGGTTCTACACAGATTTTTACATTGACGAGAAGACGAACCTGATCAAGGGGTATGAGTCTGCGTATGAGATCGGCAGCCGCAAATTCACGACGGCAATAGAGATCGACAGGAACCGCGTGTTGGACGGCCTTACCATCCCGGAAAAGTACTCCCAGCGGTTCGACCTCGGAGGAATGACCGCGTATTCAAGCTTTAAGGCTAAGGAGATCCTTGTGAATTCAGCGATCGACGATGCGGTTTTTTCGGCCGGGAAGTGACGCGGTTCGGAGTTCCGGCTTTGGCTGGCTTTGATTACTACGAGTCGTTTCGCAGCTGAGGCAGGCCACCTAAAGGTGGAACTCCGAACTTTGTTTATTTAGCGAAGCGGCTGTTCTTCCACCAGTCGATCGTTTCGCGGATGCCCTCTTCGAGGCCGACCACCTGTTCGTAGCCGAGCCATGCGACCGCACGCGAATTATCCGCTTGCGAATGCTTCACGTCGCCTTTTCGCTCGGGCTGGAAATCTATCTCTACATCGTCGCGGCCGGTGACCTTCTTCATCACTTCTACGAGATCCAGAAGCGATATCCGCTCGCCGTTCGCAACGTTCATCACCTCGCCGCTGCCTTCGGTCGCTTGCATGGCCTTGATGTTCGCATCCACCACGTTGGCGATATATGTGAAATCGCGTGACTGCTCGCCGTCGCCGTATATCGTTGGTTGGCCCGCCTTCATGAATGCATCGATGAAGCGGGAAATCACGCCGGAATATTGCGAGGAAGGGTTCTGCCGCGGCCCGAAAACGTTGAAGTAACGTAGGGAATAGGTCTCAAGCCCGTAAACCTGCGTGAACACACGGCAGTAGTGCTCGCCGACCAACTTAGCCGCGGCGTAAGGTGAGAGCGGTTCCGGTCTCATCGTCTCGACCTTAGGCAGCGTCGGCTGGTCGCCGTAGGCGGAGCTGGAAGCAGCGTAGACCACTCGCCTGACGCCGGCGTCCTTGGCCGCGAGCAGTAGGTTGAATGTTCCGTTGACGCAGGCGTTGTGGGTTTCGAGCGGGTCAGCGACCGAGCGCGGAACGCTTGGGAGGGCCGCCTCGTGGAATACGATCTCCATGCCGTCGACGATCCTCTTGGCTGCTTCAGGGTCGGCGACGTCAGCCTCGATGAATTCGAAGTCGCCCTCGATCTCGTCCAGATTTTCCTGAAACCCGGTCAAAAAGTTATCAGCGATCCTGACCTTTGCTCCGCGGCGGATCAATTCGCCGGCGAGGTTCGACCCTATGAAACCGGCACCCCCGGTTACCAGCACACTCGGTGTTAAAGCCATATTTTAGAAGGTAAACAAATATGAAGCCGGAGACAAATATATATAATTTATCCCCGGCCTTGTGTATTACAGATACGTTCAGCGGCCCACTCCGACGTAATCGAAGCCCAGAGCCCGCATGTCTTCAGGCTCGTAGATGTTCCTTAGGTCCGCGATCTTCGGTGCCTTAAGGAGCGACTTGACCCGTCCCATATCAAGTGCACGGAACTGGTTCCATTCGGTAACGATCACAAGGGCGTCGGCTCCTGCGATCGCGTCGTATTCATCCTTCGCGAATTCGATCCCCGACACGCAGTGTTGTGCCTCATCCATTGCGACGGGGTCGAACGCACACACGGACGCACCGCCTTCCAGAAGGAACTTGATTATGTCGATCGCGGGCGATTCACGCATGTCGTCGGTTTCAGGCTTGAATGAGAGGCCAAGCATCCCGATCTTTTTGCCTTCGAGGTTCCCAACGAGTTTTTCGATCTTTGGGATCATCGCCTGCCGTTGATATTCGTTCGCCTCGATCACGGCATCAACTATACGGGTCTCGACGCCGAACTGGTCCGCCACCGTGGTGAGAGCACGCGTATCTTTAGGGAAACAGGAGCCGCCGTAGCCAGGGCCCGGGTGAAGGAACTTACGCCCGATACGGTTGTCCATTCCCATCCCTCTGGCAACGTCGTGCACGTCGCACCCGATCGCGTCGCAGAGATTGGCGATCTCGTTGATGAAGGTGATCTTAGTCGCGAGGAAAGCATTGGCGGCGTATTTGATAAGTTCCGCGGCTTCGAGCGAGGTGATAACGATCGGGGTCTCGATCAAGTAAAGCGGGCGGTAGAGTTCCTTCATCACTTCGATGGCCCGCTCTTCGATGCTGCCGATCACGACCCGGTCGGGACGCATGAAGTCCTGGATCGCGGCACCTTCACGAAGGAATTCCGGATTCGAGGCGACGCCGAACTCCATCCCGTCGGGGATGCGTTCGGTCATGAATTCGCGGAGCCAATTACCAGTTCCGACGGGAACCGTGGATTTCGTCACCAGGACCTTGTACCCGTTCATGGCCGCAGCCACATCTTCTGCGGCCTGGCGGTAATACTTCATGTCGGGCGTGCCGTCTTCACGAGGGGGCGTACCCACGGCGAAGAAGACCACTTCCGACTTTCCGACCGCCGCCTTTAGGTCCGTAGTGAATTCCAGGCGTCCGGCCTTCACGCTCTTCTCTACGATCTGATCAAGGCCCGGTTCGTAAATGGGGATGATGTTTTTGTTCAGTTTCTCGATCTTCGCTGCATCAACATCGACGCACGTAACGTTGATACCAAACTCGGCAAAGCATGCTCCGGATACCAGACCGACATACCCGGTTCCAATGACGGCAATCTGCATATTTGAATGAATCCGCTTCCTTAAAGAAAAATAAAAGGGCTCTATAAAATAGACGAATGCGGGTCATATTCGAAAACATGACCCGCAGAGAGTTTACAAAATCGGATTGTGTATGACCAAAAGCGGCCTATCTGCTCGGGCTGATAACGATGCCGCCGCAGTTGTCGCCTTCGCAAACTTCTGGCTCGTCATCGATCAGGATCGTGGTCGCGACGATGCCACCTGCGACGAGGAACAGCCACCACGGGAATCCGAAGCGGACCGGCGGAGCTGAATCCGGACGGAGGCACGGCTGGCAGCCCGTCTGAGCGAGGTTGCCGGCTGTGGCCGAAGTGCCGGCCGCGACCTGGCGATCGTTAGCACCTTCGCGAAGCGTAACAAAGCCGGCAGCCGCATCAACGTGCGTGTGCGAGCATTCAGCTTCGACGACGAAAGTGTTCGCTTGGGCGGTGTCAGCCATCGTGGTCGCGTCTTTGGTGGCGATCGTGGCGGCAACGCCAGCGGCGTTAGCTACACGGATCTTACCTGCAGAGAGGGTGCCAACAATGCTGCTTTCAGTGAAATTAAGAACGAAGTTCGAATCAGCAAGCACTTCAATGCGGCCGGTCTTGCCGAGGCTGATGATAGCGCTCGAGTTGGGGCCGGTGACGATAGTGCTGCCGGAGACGATCGTGGAATTGGAAACTGCAGGCTGTCCGTTTACGGAGACCTGCCCGTTGACGGAGATCTCACCGGTGAAAACCGTAGGAAGGGCAATCGCCCAAGACGAGTAAACGCAAAGAACAGCGACGGCAGCAAGGGAAGTTACGAACTTACGAAGAATATATTTGCCGAGCATCAGAATCAATCTCCTCCTTTTACAATCCTCAATTGTAAAGACCGCGAACAGGCCAAGAAGGCCATTTCGCACAATATCCGCTGGAATGAATAGGCTTGACTTCAAGCCTCTATCGATACCAGCCGTGATCAAGCGCCCCGATAATAGCGACTTTAAGCAAAACGGGGAACACGCCAGATTTGGGTTTCAAAAAACGAAGCCTTTCAAACTTTTACACAACTCAATGTTGCGTGTCAATAAAAAGAACCGTTAATTGTTCTATTTCAAGATTTTACCGAACAACTAAGTGCTTTATGACTGCATTTTGAATTCAATACTTATATCACATACGCCCGGCCGCACAAAAGCCTTTTTTGTAGATAATTTAGCGATAAGTTTAGACCTTCGAACCTTCTATATGGTCTATAAGAATACGTTACTTTGCCCGAGCGCCTGTTTTCTGATTTAATTCTGAAAACTCTCGAATATACCCGGAGAATAAATCGAAATGAGAACCAGCCTTCTTATGATCACCCTGGCGGCCCTGATACTGCTCACCGGGTGTACTGGACAGCAAACCACAAACCAGGCAGCAAATACGGGGTCTTCGAACGGCCCGGCCAGCGGCAAGCGGCTCAAAATAGGCTTCGCCATGGACACGCTCAAAGAAGAGCGTTGGGTGCGCGACCGCGACGCCTTTGAGGCTCACTGCAAGAAAATGGATGTCGACTGCGTCATCACGGTCGCGGACAACAAAGCCGACAAGCAGGCAAACGATGTTGATAATCTTTTGACGCAAGGTGTGGACGCTCTCGTTATCGCCCCTCACGACGCGACGCAAGCGGCTTCGATGGTCGATAAGGCGAAAGCGAAGGGGATCCCGGTGATCAGCTATGACCGGCTTATCAACTCCGACAAGATAGACCTTTACATCTCGCACCAGGTGCCCGTGATCGGCCGCAAGATAGCCGAGTACGCCCTTGAAAAGGCGCCGCAGGGCAACTACGTAATGGTCTACGGGGCCGGAACGGATAACAACGCGGTGATCATGAAGAACGAGCAGCTTAAGGTGCTCCAACCCGCCATCGACAGCGGCAAGGTCAAGATCGTCGCCGACAATTTCACGCCCGACTGGAAGCCCGAAGAGGCCCTCAAAATGGCTGAAAACGCCCTCACGCAAAATAACGACAACATCCAGGCTTTTGTCGTCTCGAACGACGGGATGGCCGGTGGCGTCGTCTCTGCTCTGGAGAAGAAGGGACTTGCCGGAAAGATCCTCGTGACTGGGCAGGATGCCGCTCTCGATGCCCTTCAGCGCATCGCGCAGGGGACGCAGACGATGACGGTTTACAAACCGATCATCCCTCTCGCGAGCCAAGCCGTGGAAGCGGCGATCAAGCTGGCCAAAAAAGAGGCACTGCAGACCACTGGGTTCATGAACGAACAGATCAAGAAAGAAGTCCCCGCTATCCTCCTGGAGGTGACCGTGGTGGATAAAGCGAACCTCATGGACACGGTCATAAAGGACGGATACGCCAAATACGAAGACGTTTACAAGAACGTTCCGGAAGCGGAAAGGCCGAAGCAGCAATAGTCCGGTATTAATCCCAGAATGGAAAAACTCGTACTAGCGGCCGATCTTGGCGGGACGAACCTTCGCATGGCCGTGGTCAACAGCTACGGCGATATCGTCCACCGCAGCAAAGTTTGTACTCCCCAGTCCGGCCGACGCGAAGACGTGCTGGATGCCATAACAGCCTCGGTCGAGCAGTGTGTCGCCGAAACAAGCGACGGCGGAAGCGTCGCCGCTTTCGGGGCGGCGGTCCCTGCGACGGTAAATTCGCGGGAGGGCTTGATCCTACGTTCGCCCAATCTCCCCGTTTTGAACGGTTTCGAGTTCACCTCCTTTTTCTCGGAGAAACTCGGATTGCCGGTGGTGCTCGAAAACGATGCCAATTCCGCCGCGGTCGGAGAAAATTGGAAAGGGGCGTCGCGCGGGATCCAGAATTCCATCTGCGTAACGCTCGGTACCGGCGTCGGCGGCGGAATCGTCATCGATGGGAAACTGCTGCGCGGCGTGGACGGAACAGCAGGCGAGATCGGCCACATCGCGGTCGAACCCCAAGGCTACCCGTGTGGATGCGGCAGCCGAGGTTGCGTCGAGCAGTACTCCTCCGCAATTGGCATTAAGAACCTTGCGGCGGAGTTGGCCGGACGGTTCCCGAACAGCCGGTTGTCGGGCGAAGGCGATATTACCCCTTTAAAGGTGTATGAAGCGGGCTTGGCTGGCGACGAAATGTCGATCGAGGTGTTCCGCTCATTCGGGACGTATCTCGGAATTGCTCTCGGCGGGCTTGTGAATGTGCTGAACCCGGAGGCGATCGTGATCGGGGGCGGCGTATCGGCCGGCTGGGACCTTTTTATTGAGCCGCTCCGTGAGGAGATATTCAGGCGCGCATTCCGGCATCCTGCGGAACGTGTTAGACTTATGCGTTCGGAACTGGGCGACGATGCCGGCATCCTGGGCGTTGCCTTTCTTGCATCGGAGTCCGTCTCGTGATCGCTGCCCGTTGATCCGGGACACTAACCCTCTATGAACGTTTATCATAAGGTCCTGACCAAGGTCTTTGATATCTCTGGTGGCAGGGATAACGTGGACGTGGACCTCGTGGACCTCACTAAGAAGGAAGGCTTTTACGCCAACATCGACAACATCTCGAAACAGCTCTTGGATGAGGGCTGGATCACTCCCGGGGCGAAAAAGAACTCGGTCCGCATAACGCATTGGGGGTCGATGGAGGCGAAACGGGTGCTCTCCGCCTCGCCGGACAAGGCAAATGAGCTTACTAAGGAGTCAAACAAGCTGATGAACGAGGGTAAAGAGTTGTCCTTATTGATCGAGGAGTTCGCGTCCAGTCCGGATCCTGCAAAGCTAGAGGTGATAGAGAAACGTGTTTCCGGGATAGGCGGACGCTGCAAGACGATCCGCGGGTATCTATAAAAGGAAATATGCTTGCCATTTTCCGTATTTTGGACTAAACTAACAGTTTGCAGCACGCTTCGGGATCGAGTGGGTTTCGCGCCCACTTTTTCTTTTGGTGCAGGAGGGCCATGGAGCCGACCAATTCCATCGATTCGAAGATCAGGAGCATTGCCGAAAAGGCGGCAACAGAAAAAGGGCTTGAGTTCGTTCACCTGGAACTCGCGGGAACAAAGCGCAACCAGGTCATTCGCATCTATATAGATAAGCCCGGCGGTGTGACAGTGGAAGATTGCTCCGATGTATCGCGAAGTGTAGAAGCGGCGATGGACGGGGACGATTTCATGCCCGGCCCTTACGTGCTCGAGGTATCCTCGCCCGGCCTTGACCGAGAATTGTATAGCCTGGCGTATTTTCAAAAGTTCATCGGAAATAAGGCAAAGGCTAAGGTTCGTGCCGCCGAGGGCGGCAGTAAAAGTTACAACGGCCGTATCTTGGCCG